>NZ_JBQCJW010000007.1:0-177592 GCF_051967575.1 Solibacillus silvestris | reverse complement strand
TGGTGAGCCGTTACCTCACCAACTAGCTAATGCGCCGCGGGTCCATCTCATAGCGACAGCCGAAACCGTCTTTCAACCTCCGGACATGTGTCCAGAAGTGTTATTCGGTATTAGCCCCGGTTTCCCGGAGTTATCCCAATCTATAAGGCAGGTTACCCACGTGTTACTCACCCGTCCGCCGCTAAACTTGAACCGGTGCAAGCACCAATCCAAGTCCCGCTCGACTTGCATGTATTAGGCACGCCGCCAGCGTTCGTCCTGAGCCAGGATCAAACTCTCCATAAAAGTAGTTTGAAAGCTCATTTGCTTTGCTAGCGATCCAGCTTAACTAAAAGCTGAAATCTATTGTTTGCTTCATTATAAGAAGCTTGTTTCATTAACGTTGCTTGTTCAGTTTTCAAGGTTCACATCATCCCAAAGCGGAACTTCTTAATATTAGCATTTTAAAATTATTATGTCAATAACATTTTCAAAATGTTTTTTCGCTTCGTTAGCGACTTAAACAATATATTATATTCGTTTAACAAAGTCAATAACTATTGCGAAATATTTTTCTGAAGTAAACATCCTCTTGAGGACAAGAAATAATATACCTCAAAAGGATGTATAAAATCAAGCCTTTTTTACAAAAAACTTTTTTAAATCGACTACAAATAACATAATCCCTAAAATCACGATCATACCGCCCACTATTTGAGTAACAGTTAAATACTCGTTAAAAATGAACATAGCGAGTATGGCTGCACCAACGGGTTCAAATAATATAGCGATAGAAAGCACATTCGTACTTACCCATTTTAATGACCAGTTAAAAAGATTATGCCCCAATAAGTTTGGAATAATCGCCAATAACAAAAACCACATCCAATCAATCGCTGGATAAGGACCGAATGATTCCCCTTTTACAATAATGTAAAAGAACAAAGTAATCGTACTTACCGAGTACACTACCATTGTATAAGTAACAAGTGATAATCTTTTTCGCACATCTTGCCCAAATAACAAATAGCCAGTTACCAATGCACATGCTATTAACGCTAAAATATCGCCATAAAGCGCAGAACCACTAATTTGGAAATCTCCCCAACTAATAAGGACACTGCCCAAAATCGCAATACAACCTGCCACGAGCGTTTTTAATGTAATCTTCTCTTTAAAAAATAAATAGGTCCCAATAAATGCAAATATAGGCTGCATCGTCACCAAAACGGTAGAGCTGGCTACTGAAGTATAGTTCAACGATTCAAACCACAAAATGAAGTGAAATGCCAAAAAGATACCGGCTATTGACGAAAACAACCAATCTCGTTTTGTTAGCAGCTTTACTTCATGGCTATATTTCATTAAAAACCAAGGAAGCATAATTAATATTGAGAATAGCATACGATAAAATGCAATTACGCCGGAATCTGCACTTGCAAGTTTTACAAAAATTGCGGAAAGGGAAACAGAAATTACGCCTATAATTATAGGGATATATGGATGGATCGGTGGTCTTTCCAAAATAATGCCCTTCTTTCTATTTATGTAGTTTAGCACCCATTATAAATTTCTAAGCTATTGCGCTTCAACTTATCAAACTATACCTTATTGAAATGTTTTTTACGAGAAAGTTTGAATTTTAATTTATACGGAAAGGGGATGTACGGGACTTGGAATGGTTGACGACTGATAAATTTACTGTAGAAATTTTATTAAAATTATTAATTGCGGCTACACTAAGTTTAATAATTGGAATCGAAAGGGAATTGAAAAAGAAGCCAGTCGGTTTAAAGACGAGTTTAGTTATCGCCACATTCAGCTGTTTGCTTACAATCATATCAATCGAGACTGCTTATTCAACACCTGCACGGGATGATATTAATATTACGATGGACCCATTGCGTTTAGCGGCCCAAATCGTTAGCGGAATCGGATTTTTAGGTGCCGGTGTCATTTTGCGTAAAGGAAATGACAGTATTACCGGACTTACTACCGCCGCAATGATTTGGGGTGCTGCAGCGATTGGGATTGCGGTTGGGGCCGGCTTTTATATTCAGGCATTTATTACCGTTCTCATTGTCGTATTAGGCATTGAACTTCTAGCACCTTTACTGTTGAAATTTGGCCCGAAACGTTTAAGGATGAGGGAAGTTTCTTTAATAATTATTACCGGGCAAGCAGAAAATATAAAAGATTTGATTGATTACTTGAAAAACAACGATATGTATATCGAAAATATTTCTATAAGGGATGTGCCCGCATCCGAAAAGCTATTGCATGAAATTGATATACGTTTTTCGACTGTGGAAAAAAATCATACAATCGGGCTATACAACCGACTACGAAAGTTAGAATATGTTCAAAATATTAAAATCGAGTATATAGAATAACGGAGGAAAGCCCCATGGGAGAAATATTCAAACTATTAAAAGGCGGCAATAAACCATCATTGCTTGCTGCACTAGTCAATGCATTTTTAGGTATTATTAAAGGAGTCGCTTTTTTCTTCACCGGAAATGTCGCCATGTTCGCCGAAATGATGCACTCATTCGGAGATGCGGCTAACCAGTTTTTCGTGTTTATCGGGTCGGCTTTATCGAAAAAGGCCCCAACCCAGAGATTCCCGAACGGATATGGGCGCATTGTTAACTTAGTATGTTTAGGCGCTGTTTTAATCGTAGCAATCCTTTCCTATGAAACGATTAAGGAAGGATGGCATCATTTTATGCACCCAGCGACAGAATCCTCCGGGGTGGCCATTGCGCTTAGTGTATTGGCAATCGGGACATTATTGGAATTATCTGTTCTGAATAAAGCGGCCAAAGAAATTCTTCACGAGGTTGGCGTAAAACCTAAAGGAAACAAAATTGCCCAATCGGTAAAATATTTGAAGCGTGCAAAACCTGCAACAAAGCTTGTTTGGATGGAAGACTTGGTGGCAACATCGGGAAATGTGCTTGCGTTTTCAGCGATTGTCATAGCATATTTTACCGGTTTTTACCGTTTAGAAGGAATTGTTTCTATGATTATTGGTTTAATGATGTTTTATGTAGTTGGTCGTGTATTTTTAGATAATGCGCGCGGGGCGATTGGTGAAACAGATGAGGAAATGCTTGTTCATATCGGCAATTTAGTAATGGAAGATCCTCACGTAAAGGATATTGCACGTCTTGAAGTTATAAAAGAAGGAGAATTTTTACATGTCGAATTAATCGCGGAAACTGATCCCAGTTTGTCGCTCGCCTATTTAGACGATGTGCGCGATCATTTAACAGCGCTCCTTCTAAATCAAAAAGGCGTTACAAAAGTGACGATGGCATTTGATGAAGATGACGGTGAACGTGCGTGGAAAGATACGATTACAAAACCTGAAACAGAAAAAGGGATGATTTGAATTTCATGTATAAAGGGAAGCGGTCATAAAATAGAACCGCTTCCCTTTTAGTTTACAAAGACATTTCCAAAATTGTTCGCACATCTTCCGCTTCAAGTTTATTGAAGTTTCCAAATGGACCATTGATCATACAATGCGCAACCATTTCATCAAAATATGTTGCATCAATTTGATAGTCCGCCAGGCGAGCCGGAGCGCCGAGTGACGTCCAAAACGCCGATAACGCCTCAATACCTTCCAGCGCGACTTGTTCATCTGTTTTGCCATTCGCTTCAATATTGAATACATTTACCGCTAATTTTGCGAAACGGGCCGGATTGGCATGCAAATTATGCTTCATCCAGCTCGGGAAAAGAATCGCCAATCCGCCTGCATGTGCGATATCATAATACGCCGATACCGCATGCTCGATATTATGTGTTGCCCAGTCACCGCGCGAACCTAATGATAAGAATCCGTTTAAACCAATCGTTCCGGCAAGCATCAATGTTTCGCGGTGCTCATAATTCGACGGATCTTGCAATGCTTTCGGAGCGACATCGATTAATGTACGTAAAATCCCCTCACTCATTTCATCTGTAATCGGTGTGTTTGCCGCGTTGTTGAAATACTGCTCTAAAATATGCGACATCGTATCAACGACACCGTTCACCGTTTGATTTTCCGGTACAGAAAACGTATAGGAAGGATCTAAAATCGAAAATTTAGGGAAGCAAGCCGGACTGCCCCAGCTAAATTTCTCCTTCGTTTCCAAGTTCGTAATAACCGACCCGGAGTTCATTTCCGATGCCGTTGCCGCCAATGTCAATACAGTCGCCAATGGCAGCGCTTCTTTTCCAAAAACCTTTTTCGTCACGAGCTCCCATGCATCTTCATCAATTTTCGCCCCTGCGACAATTAATTTCGAGCAATCAATTACCGAGCCGCCACCTACCGCTAATACGATATCGATATTATTATTCTTGCAAATTTCAATTCCTTTTCGCGCTGTTTCAACACGCGGATTCGGTTCGACACCGGATAATTCGAATACATTCATATTCAAATCATTTAAAATAGTCATAATCTCTTCATAAACACCATTTGCTTTAATGCTGCCGCCACCATAGACGATTAAAATATTTTTCCCGTATTGCGGAAGCTCTTTTCGCAAATATTCGATGCTCCCCTTGCCAAAATGAATTTTTACAGGATTATAAAATGAAAATGCGTTCATCAATGATTCCTCCTATTTTTCAAAAAAGTCTCACCCCAAAATTGGAAGTGAGACTTAATATTATAATTATTACACCCATCCACGGAAGCGGGAAGCCTCGGCAGTGCGGCGTACACCTACCATATAGGCTGCTAGGCGCATGTTAATATTGCGATTTTGCGCGGTAGTATATACATTTTCAAATGCTTCTACCATTTTTGCATATAATTTTTCGCGCACTTCCTCTTCAGTCCAATAGTACCCCATATTATTTTGTACCCATTCGAAGTATGACACGGTTACACCACCAGCAGATGCCAATACGTCTGGTACTAGAAGAATGCCGCGGTCTGTCAAAATTTTTGTCGCTTCTGCAGTTGTCGGACCATTTGCTGCCTCCACGACAATGTTTGCCTTAATATTATGTGCATTGTCAGCTGTAATTTGGTTTTCAATGGCAGCCGGCACTAAAATATCACAATCTAATTCTAATAGCTCTTTATTTGTAATTGTGTTTTCAAATAAAGTTGTTACTGTACCAAATGAGTCACGACGATCCAATAAGTAATCGATATCCAAACCATTCGGATCATGCAGCGCTCCGTGTGCATCTGAAATCCCGATCACTTTTGCGCCTAAATCACTCATAAACTTCGCAAGGAAACTGCCCGCATTCCCGAAGCCTTGAATAACGACACGCGCACCTTTAATATCGATATTGCGTTTTTTTGCAGCTTCTTCAATGACAATTGTTACACCTTCAGCAGTTGCGCGGTCCCGGCCTTGCGAACCACCTAGAACAATCGGCTTACCTGTGATGAAACCTGGCGAGTTAAACTCATCCATACGGCTGTACTCATCCATCATCCAAGCCATAATTTGCGCATTTGTGAATACGTCCGGAGCCGGAATATCCTTTGTAGGACCCACTACTTGACTTATTGCGCGCACATATCCGCGACTTAGCCGTTCAATTTCGCCCATTGACATTTCACGCGGGTCGCAAATAACGCCGCCTTTACCTCCGCCGTACGGAAGATCGACGATGCCACACTTCAACGTCATCCACATTGAAAGCGCTTTCACTTCCTCTTCAGATACCATTGGATGGAAGCGTACCCCACCTTTTGTTGGCCCTACTGCGTCATTATGCTGTGCACGGTATCCCGTAAACACTTTTGTCGTGCCATCATCCATTTTCACTGGGATGCGCACTGTCAACATACGGATTGGTTCCTTCAGTAGTTCATACATTGCTTCATCATAGCCTAGTTTATTTAATGCCTCATGAATTACTTCCTGAGTTGATGTAAATAAGTTTAAATTTTCAGCCATTGTATATTCGCCTCTTTAAAATTTAATGTATTTGTGTCTTTCCGCCAACATTGTAACATACTTTATTCAGAGTTTGTTAAATATTTCGTCACATTTCGAACACTTTTATTATTTCATTCAAAATTTATGAAAAATCGCACTTTTTCGATCATTTTTCCTACTAAACGATCTATTTTCTTACATATAAAAGAACATGCCCAACTATTTTTAATAAGCTGGGCATGTTCTATTCATTGTCCGGATTGTTCGATCCAGTCTTTTAATTTTTCCTTTAAAATTTGGAAGCCGTCTGCATCCACTTCATCAACACGATCTTGCAAGGAACGGCGAGGCTGCATATCTCTTTTTCGATGAAAAGGCACTTCTTGAAGTTCACGAATAGATAAGCTTATTTTTTTTTGATCTGTATCCACATCCAGAACCTTCACTTGTATTTCGTCCCCGACAGATAAAAAATCACTTACATCCTTCACAAAACCATATGTGATTTCGGAAATATGGACAAGGCCCTGTGTATATTCATCTAAAGCAACAAAAGCTCCGTATGGTTGAATTCCTGTTACTTTACCTGTTAGCACGTCACCCACTTCAATTTTTTTTGCCATACTTTGTTCCTACCTTCTTTTCGTATATACGTAAATGTCATGTTAAATTATAACATATGATGTTTGCTGTAACAAAGAATCGTATTAATCTAGCGTTTTCCAACCCTCATATAATAAATCTCAGCAAAATCTAAAAATTCCCGGCATTTCTTTCATATCATTTAATAATTCCACAAAACTTTTTTGCTAAACTTGCGGATTATGTTGTAAAATGTATAGTTGCATATATATGAGGAGGTTTTCTTTTGTCATCAAGAGATCAATTTACATCAAAGATCGGATTCATACTTGCCGCTGCAGGTAGCGCAATCGGTCTTGGCGCGATTTGGAAGTTCCCCTATATGGCGGGAACGAACGGCGGTAGTGTTTTTATTTTATTATTCGTTTTATGTACAGTGTTAATCGGCTTGCCTATTTTAATTGCGGAATTTATGATTGGGCGACGCGGCCAAAAAGATCCGATCACCTCATTTAAAGAGCAAGCCCCGGGGAAGCCTTGGTATATGATCGGCTGGATCGGGCTTGTGGCATGCGGGCTCATTTTATCGTTTTATAGCGTTGTCGGCGGATGGATTTTAAGCTATATCATTCGCGCCGTTTCGTTTTCGCTTACGGGCCAAGGCGTGAATTTCAGCAATTTATTTTCCGACATTATTTCGAACCCTTGGGAAGTATTAATCGCTCAGGCTGCTTTTATGCTTTTGACATTAGTAATTGTGCAGGCCGGCATTAAAAATGGCATTGAAACGGCTAGTAAATGGATGATGCCATTGCTGTTCATCTTTTTCATCCTATTGTTTATTCGTTCGATTACGTTGGAAGGCGCAGTTGAAGGCGTGAAATTCATGTTCATCCCCGACTGGTCATACTTTAATGGGGAAACTTTGATTTTAGCGTTGGGGCAAGCATTCTTCTCCCTAAGCATCGGGGTTGCCGCAATGATTACGTATGCTTCTTATTTATCCAAAAAGGAGAAAATCGTCACATCCGCCATCAATGTCGCGAGCATGAACATTGCGATTTCTTTATTGGCCGGTCTTGTCATATTCCCGGCGGTGTTCGCACTAGGTTTTTCTCCGACGGAAGGTCCTGGCTTAGTATTCATCATGATTCCTGCTGTATTTGAGCAATTGCCGTTCGGCAGCTTTTTATTGCTTGTATTTTTCATTCTGCTTCTTTTCGCAACAGTTACATCGTCCATCGCATTGCTGGAAGTTGTTGTTTCGATAGGCATTCGCGAAAAAACCGCACAGCGCAAAAAAGCGTCTTGGGTACTTGCAGCCATCATTTTTATTATCGGTATTCCAAGTGCATTATCATTTGGAATGTTATCTGATATTACAATTTTCGGGCGCTCTATTTTCGATTTTGTGGACTATGTGACAAGCGCGGTTTTAATGCCGATCGGTGCCTTTTTAACATCAATTTTTGCGGGGTATCAATATTCAAAGAAAATTTCGCGCGAAGAAATGCAGACCTCTCCAATCGTATATAATATTTGGTTGTTTATCGTACGCTATTTAGCCCCAATCTCCATAGCGGCTATTTTCATCAATAAAGTTTTCTTTAGCTGAATCATCTGTAAAAACTTGTTCGTTTTCTATTTTGGACAAGTTTTTATTTTTTTGTTTTTTGGCAAAAAAGGGGATTTCGGAAATTGCTTGTCATATTATAATGATGAATACACAATAATTTTATTAGAAGGATGTGTATTGAATGAAATTACAGCTTCATGAACAGTTAAAAACTTTAAGATTGGAAAAAAATTTGTCGATTGAAGAGCTTTCCAAGAAAACGCGAGTAGGCATTGAAAAACTGACTGCCTATGAAAAAGGGGAACAAATCCCTTCCGCACAGACGATTCTAAAATTATCTACAATTTTGGAAGTGCCTGTTTCAAATTTAATGGATGGCTTAAATTAAAATGCGGGCGACCTCTAGCTTTGGTCGCCCGCATTTTTTTAAATAATGCATTTCGCTTCAAATTTTACAGCAATTAATTTATATGCGATTGCGACACACTTTTCAAAAGGAATCCATTGTTCAAATGAGTGTTCATATACTTTTTGGATAACCTTTGCCAGCTTTGTCGGATCGTCAATCCCTTGCAGTGCAGCTACAACATCAGCCGTCTCAGTATCATAGCTTTCAGCGCCAAAGCCAAAAGGATCCCACTGTTGTAATATATGAACACACTTTTGATTCATTTCAATATTTTCCATTCCATTCACCTAATTATCCTCTTATAATAGTATGTATGATAACATAGGTTGGAAGAAATCATAAAGAAAAGAGGGTTATTATGTCTTTTTTTAACGAAATTCATGAGCGCCGCCGTTCCGCATCTTTAAAGTGGGATATGATGAATGAAGTGTACAATTTGGAAGATGCGACAAATATTTTGCCGATGTGGGTGGCAGATATGGATTTTCCGCCTCCAGCAGCTGTTTCAGAAGCTTTGGCGGAGCGACTGAAACATCCTATTTTCGGATACACATTTGCAAATAGCGATGTAAAGGATGCGATTGTCCACTGGTATCATACACGCCATCATTGGCATATCGATCCACAAACGATTCTTTTTCAGCCAGGTGTTGTGCCAGCCATTGCTGCCATTATCGAAACATTCACGAGCATCGGCGACAAAATCGGGATGTCCACTCCAGCGTATCCCCCATTTTTCAATGTGCCGGCAGCTCAAAACCGTGAAGTGATCACATGTAATTTAACTGAGCAAAATGGCGGATACACGCTTAATTTCGATACACTGGAAGAAATTTTCCGCGCGGGCATTAAAATGTTCATTTTATGTAATCCCCATAATCCTGCAGGTATTGTCTGGAGCCGCGAAGAGCTTGAAAGGCTGGTAGCATTATGTATCCAATACGACGTATACTTGCTATCTGACGAAATTCATGCAGATATTTTAATTCATAAAGCGTATACGCCTACTTTAACAGTATCCAATGCCGACAAAGCAAAAATCATTGCATGTATTGCCCCGACGAAAACCTTTAATATAGCGGGCATTCATGCGGCAATGATTGTCGCGCCGAATAAAGCACTCTATACGGCTCTCGAGGAAAATGCCCAGGCCCACGGAAATTTAGGTCTGAACATTTTTGCCTGCACTGCAATGAAGGCTGTCTATACAGAAGGCGCAGCTTGGCTGGACGAGCTTCTTCTTTATTTGAAAAATAATATGGAATATGCTGCACAAGAGCTTAATGCCATTGAAGGAATTAGTGTAAACATTCCCGATGCGACATATTTAATGTGGATAGACTATCGGGCAACCGGCATTGAAGAAAAAGAGATGATGGATCGGCTTTTATCAGTCGGACAAGTCGCCCTCGATCCGGGGACGAAATACGGAGAAGCAGGGCGAGGTTTTTTGCGCATTAATGTGGCATGCCCGTTAGATACGCTAAAAGACGGTGTTGAAAGAATTAAGCGAACATTAAAATCATTCCACTAACACATTAAAGGGGCCGTTTAGAAAATGAATTTTCTAAACGGCCCCTTTATGTTTTTCATTTCAATTACTGCTTTTGGTATTCTTCCATTGCTTTTTCTTTCGCCATACGCTCATCACGTTCTTGCAATGCGCGCTCTTCCAAAAGCTGTGCGCTTGCAGCTTGACGAGCAGCAATGCGTCGGACGAAACGGAATGTAGCAAAAACAATAATTATTAAAATTCCGAATTCGATTGCAGCGGGCAGGTATAGTGATTTATCTTCCGGGATATAAAAAAAGCCACCAGAGAAATTCAGCAAAAATTGGGCCACTTGCTCACACTTCCTTTAATAATTAGTCAATAACAGTGATTGACTCAATTTTAACATCTTCTTTCGGTTTATCATGCATATTCCGGTCAACGTTAACAATATTGTCAACAACATCCATACCTTCAACCACTTGGCCGAATACTGTGTGCTTGCCATCCAACCATGGAGTACCGCCGTTTTTCTTGTAAAATTCCACTTCTTCCTTCGACCAGCCGCGTACTTCCATTTGCTTTAGCATCGATACTTCCACTTTAGGTGCTTGTACGATGAAAAACTGGGAGCCGTTTGTGCCAGGACCAGCGTTTGCCATTGATAAAGCGCCGCGGATATTTAAAAGCTCCGGAACACACTCATCCTCGAATGTGCCGCCCCAAATAGACTCTCCGCCCATGCCCGTGCCTGTAGGGTCGCCGCCTTGAACCATGAAATTTGGAATAACACGGTGGAAAATAATGCCGTTATAATAACCTGATTTCGCGTGACCTAAAAAGTTTTCAACTGTTTTTGGTGCGTGCTCTGGGAATAATTTAATTTTGATTGAACCCATCGTTGTGTTCATCTCTACCATTACTTCTCCTGGATTTAATTCTTTAGATAATTGTGGAAACATTTTAGTCTCTCCTTTAAATAAATTATGGAATGTATGGGTATAGGTATAAGACCCGACTTCCCCTTTTCTACCAAGTATCAGTTTACCATAACTATGACATTTTAAGCTAATAAGTTGCGAACGACTTCCTTCGGGTTACGAAATAAGTTATACTGGATTTTAATTATTTAAATATACTGAAAGAATGTGATTAATTTGAAAAATATGAGACATAATTTCATCATCATTTTAGTAGCGAATTTTATTGTTGCAGCGGCCGCTACGATGATCATGCCGTTTTTGTCTTTATATATCGATACGTTAGGGGATTTTTCGGATGACTATGTTCAAACATGGGCAGGGCTAATATTTGCTGCGACATTCATTACAGCATTGTTAATGTCGCCTATTTGGGGAAGAATCGCCGACAAATACGGATACAAGCCTATTATGATTATTAACTGCTTCGGTGTGGCAACGAGCATTTTTTTAATGGGGTATGTGCAAAATGTGGAGCAGTTTTTCGTATTAAGACTTGCGATGGGTGTTGTGACCGGATTTATCCCCACCTCCATAGCCTTCATTAGTAAACATACGCCGAAAGAAGTTGCTGGAAAAACGCTTGGGACATTGCAAATGGGCAGTGTCGGGGGGACATTATTCGGTCCTGTTTTAGGAGGGTTAATGGCGGATACATTTGGTTTTAAATATACGTTTATTATTACAGCAGTTGCGATTGGCATTGCTGCAGTTATTATTATTATCGGGATTCATGAACCAGCCATTATCCGGAAAACGAAAAGCGCGATTTACTCGCGGAAAAATGTCATTTGGGCGATTTTCCATCATCGACTCATATTAAATGTCATGCTTGTGACGACATTGATTCAAATCGGAAACTTCAGCATTCAGCCTTTACTGTCGCTTTATGTTTCCGAACTCACCCCTTCCCAGGAGGTGGCGATGTTGGCAGGTGTAACTTTCAGTGCAGCAGGCCTCGGAAATATTTGCTTTGCGCGCTATTGGGGAAAGTTGAGCGACCATTACGGATATGAAAAAATATTATCGTATTTATTGATCGTTGCTGTCATTTTCATCATTCCGCAAGCGTTCGTCACTGATTTATGGCAGCTTATCGGATTGCGTTTCCTGTTCGGCATCGTCTCTGGAGGATTAATTCCGATTACTTCTGCGCTTATTCGTCGTGAAGCACCGATAGAAGTACAGGGGGAAATTATGGGCTACAATCAAAGTTTCCGCTTTCTTGGCAATATTTTAGGCCCTGTATTAGGCGGGGTTGTTGCAAGCTTTGGCGGGATTCATTCAGTATTTTATACGACTGGGCTATTATTTTTGATCGCATTTATCATTATGTACTTTTTGAAAAAGCTGCCTGTTCAGTATATGGACGACCTCCTGAAAAAACATGCTTAAATGTTCATTATTTATATGTTATTCTTTTTAGAAAACGACAACTGATCACGTACTGATATTTTTTCATTTTAAGTTTCTATTTAGAACGACAGATACGGACATATGTACATGGAGGCCGATTTATTCATGAAACAGATTTTTGGCTACATAGTCATTTTATGTAGCATTCCTTTACTCCTATTAATCGGCAGTGAAGCTTGGAAAGAAATTGCAAAAGCGCAGCAATATGAACAACTAATCGAACGATCTATTGAGCTTCCGGAAGTTGTATCTACATTGCCCGTAACTTTATATGATGCAAACAATGAAATTTTCAGCGAAGAATATACAGAGTGGTCACAGCCGCTCGCCTTGGCTGAAATACCAGAAATCGTCAAACAGCTATTCATTTATAGTGAAGATGAAGGCTTTTACAATCATATTGGTTTTGATGTAAGCGCCATTGCCCGGGCATTTATCGCCAATACGTCTGAACAGTCCATCCAGCAAGGCGGCTCTACCATTACCCAGCAACTTGTGCGGATGCGCTATTTATCAACAGACAAGACATATGAGCGTAAATTAATGGAACTTTTTTATGCATATGAAATAGAGAAGACCTATTCTAAAGACGAAATTTTTGAAATGTATTTAAACGAAATGTATTTTGGCAATCAAGTGTATGGTATTGGGGCTGCGGCAACCTATTATTTCAACCGTCCTGTTACAGAGCTGTCGGTTGCCGAGACTGCCTTTATAGCAGCTATCCCAAACAATCCGTCGTTGTATGATCCTATTGACCATTTTGAAAATACGAAAAATAGGCAAGAACGATTAATCGATCAGCTTACAGAACATGGAGCAATTACAGCTGCGGAGGCTGACCTATATAAAAACGAGTCAATTGAATTGGAGGTAAAACAAAAAATCCAGCAGTACCCGAGCTACAGCACTTTCGCCTTGCAAGAGCTTAAATGGCTGATCGCCGAGCAAACAGGCTACCGGGAAAAAATCGATAATACAGCGGACAAAATGGAAAAGGAATTTTTGCAATTGGAGCTGCAAAAAGAGATCGATGCCATTTTACGGCAAGGGATTCATGTATATACTGCGCTGCAGCCCGAAAAACAGCATCAAGATGAAGCTGCCATTAATCGCATTTTACCGAATTCCGAACTGCAGGCAAGCGCGACTGTCATTGACAATGAAACACGGGAAATCGTAAGTATTTTCGGCGGCAAAAATTATAAAAAGCATGACTTGCACCGTGCTTTCCAATCACCTAGACAACCTGGCTCCGCATTTAAGCCGATCAGCGTATTTGCTCCTTATTTCGAAACGACGACTGCCACAAAACATTCGATCGTAAACGGCGGACCCTATTGTATCGGCAATTTTTGCCCAGATAACTATGGACGGATTTGGTACAACAACGTCACTATTGAAACAGCATTTAAATACAGCATAAATACGAGTGCACTGCGTCTGTATAATGCGGTAGGAATCGACACCGCCTTTTCCTATATAAATCGCTTCCGTTTCCAATCAATAGTAGATAAAGACCGCACATTTTCGGCTGCCTTGGGAGGCTTGACATATGGGGTGACATCGCTTGAAATGGCTGATGCTTATTCCAGCTTCATCGACGGATTTTATGCTCCTGCACGCAGCATACGCAAAGTAACGAATTTAAACGGCGAAACGATTTATAGCTGGTCGCGCGAGCGTGAGGAAATATGGTCTGCAACGACTGTCAATGCGATGCGGGACTTGCTTAACGAAACGGTCAATTCCGGGACAGGGCGAGGTCTTTACAGTTCTTCGGGCTATATCGGGGCAAAAACCGGAACGACAAACCAGTTCAAAGACTATTGGATAGCTGGTTTAACGAATGATTATACCGCGGCAGTTTGGACAGGCTATGATACACCTCGTTCCATGGAAGCAATGGAACGCGCCAAAATTCATTTTTCGATATTTAATGCAATTACAGATTAGCGAATAAAAAGCTTGTCGGCCGATATTTAGCGCACCTCCCCCGCTAAAAGGCCAACAAGCTTTTATACTTTTATGCAAATGGTAAGCTTGCAAGAATCCCATTATAGAGCTTGACAATCGCGTAGATGACTAAAGCCAATAATAGAAACCAAGTGAGTACTTCAAAGAAAATCAACCCAATAACGCCCGTCATCGACATATACTGACTCATCTTGTAGACATTATAAATAAAATAGCAAAAAACCGTTATTAAAAAAATCGCGACTAAAATAGGTAAAGACTGAATCCCTATAACAGAAGCAAATGCCCCGAAAAAGAAGATGACGTAGCCACCGCGCGCAGCATGGATCGTCTGCCCTTCTTTATCTTTTGAGAAGAACAACATTCCGAGCTCATGGATCGTCTCACCAATAAGCTTCAATGCCGAAAATAGCATAAAAAACAATAGCGCAAATACAATCAGCAAAACGAAGCGCAATTCCAAATCGGACAGAAATTCGTGCATTCCATCGTAAACACCGATTGTGTGAAACAGTTGCAAAGATTCCGATACGGCGAAAATACCAAATGAAAAGCTAAACAAAACGATTGTAAATAACGGTAAATAGCCGTATAAATATGGATTTTTCATAAATTTCGTTCCCTCAAAACTCGTAATATTTCCTTCCCTCATCATAGCTAACAATGATGCTGCGGGCAAGCATCTACTTTCCTATAAAAGTCTTGCTTTTACCAAAAACGTCGCCGATATGGTGGATAATAATAAGGCGGATAGTAATAATTAGGTGGGTAACGGTTGTTAAGTGAACCACCTAAAAAGCCGCCTAAAAACCCGCCTAAAAACGGAGCGCCAAATGGATAACCAAACCCTGGATTATAATATCGATTGCGATTAACCATGCCCATGTCCTCCTCCCTTTATAATTAGTGTATTCATTAATTTTACTGTCGTTAGTCAGCTGCCTATAAATAAAAAGATGCGTTGCAAGTTTTTGCACTTGCAACGCATCTTTTATATTTAATTTAGTTATCACGCAGCTCCACGAATGCTGCCAATGTGCGAACCATGACACCAGTACCGCCTTTTGGTCCTAATGCATGCGGGGCATCCGCATCAGACGTTCCTGCAATATCAAGATGAACCCATGGCGTGTCTTCCGCAAATTCGCCAACAAAGCCGCCACCGAAGATCATATGTCCATCACGGCCCGGAGAGTTATTTAAATCGGCCACGTCTGATTTACGAATACGCTTTTTATCGCTTTCAGTTAATGGTAAGCGCCATACAAACTCGCCTGTTTCAATAGCTGCCCCCATAAACTCTTCAAAGAATTCCTCGTCGTTCGTTAAAGCGCCTGTTTTATCTTTACCAAGTGCAACAACAACACCGCCAGTCAATGTCGCAACATCGATTAAATAATTGGCTCCTTGCTGTTTTGCATATGTCGTCGCATCCGCTAATACTAAACGACCTTCCGCATCCGTGTTCAATACTTCAACCGTTTTGCCATTGTACATAGTAATGACATCATCCGGCTTAAATGCTTCGCCTGATACCATATTGTCTGTAGACCCGATGACCGCCACAACATTTTGCTTAGGGCGAGTTTCTCCGATAATGCGCATCGCACCAAGCACTGCAGCAGCACCGCCCATATCGCCCTTCATGCCTACCATGCCTTCACGAGGCTTCAAGGAATAGCCGCCTGTGTCGTATGTGACGCCTTTGCCGACAAAACCGATAACATCTTCCCAATTTGGTTTCCCTTGATATTTAATCGTAATTAAACGCGGTTCTTCCGATGAACCTTTATTTACCGCTAAAATGCCGCCCATGCCAAGTTCTTCTAGCTGGGCTTTATTCAGCACTTCGATTTCCAAATCATAAATATTCGCCAGCTCCGTTGCATAATCGGCTAGATCTGTCGCCGTTAGTAAATTCGGAGGCAAGTTAATCAATGTTCGCGCTTCATTGACTGCATCGGCATAAATTTTGCCGGCTTCAAAGTTTGCCGCTACATCTTCCATATTCGCCTCTGTCAAAAATTGAATGTGGTCAAAATAACTGTTAGGTTCGTTTGAAGAAGTTTTGTAGTTGAGCACTGAATAATATCCTAAATTCAAACCTTCCCCGGCTAAATAGGCTACTTCTGTTTCTTCCAATTGGTCTGTCGTAAAGGATTCAACCCAAATTGCTGCATCGCCCACTTTCGCGGCTTTCAACTCTTTTCCGACAGTCGCAAATACTTCGCGCAATTCATTCGCTGTTATGTTTTTTCGCTCGCCTAAACCGACAAAGTAAATTCTCTTCAACATACTATGATTCCCTGCATAAGGGAGCTTCGTAATTTTTTTGGAGTCTGTTGCTATTTCGCCAGCACGGAGCCATGCGTCTACCGTTTCTCCAAAATATTCGCCAAATGCTGACCAGTTTTTCATTTGCTCCCGATGCTTTTGTACACCGATAATTAATGTTTCAGAAGTTTGAGTTTCAAATGTTTTTGCTGTTGCTTCAATATTCATAATAAAAAACCTCCTAATTAATAGTTTTATTATATACAAAATTGGTTAGTTCGTGTATCGAAACAAAAAATTATTTATTTTTTCTGTAAGTTTACACTCAAGTGCATATAGGAAAAATGATATAATTATTGCAATTATGAGAAAGTGGGTGTAACTATCGAACTTTTACAAAATACGCCACTTTGGCTTGGGATTTCTGCGATCGTTTTTGCCCAAATATTAAAGGTCCCGATTAATTTTATTGTAACAAGGAAAGTGGATTGGAGCCTATTAACATCTACAGGAGGAATGCCGAGCTCACATTCAGCGGCAGTGACGAGCGTTGCCGCGGCTGTTGGCATAGAAGCCGGTTTTGATTCAGCGACTTTTGCCGTTGCTGCAATGCTGGCAGGAATTGTGATGTATGATGCGAGCCATGTGCGCTTCCAAGCCGGGCAGCATGCCGCTGTCTTAAACGAAATCCGCCACGATCTCCGGTTGTTTTTCGATGAAATTAAACGTTGGCCTGAAATGAATGAGCAGGAAAAAATAGAGGATTTAAAAACATTGCTAGGCCATAAAAAAAGCGAGGTACTTATCGGCGGGCTAGCAGGGATCGTGCTTGCTCTTTTATGGTATAGTATTCGCGGTTTTTAATGACAAAAAAGCTGAACCGTTTATGCTTTAAAGAGCTTCCCTGTTTAAAAAATCGCTTAGCTGCGTTGTTTCAGTGCTAGAAAGCAGGAAGCCGTCTGTACAGAAAATCTTATCACCCTCAAAAAACATTTCCCAGCAATAAATGCTTGTTGCTTATTAAACATTAAACGCTCTTTTGTACTGGTTGTATAGAATATTCCCCTGAACCCAAACCGCCTGAAAATCAATCTAATCAAACTTAAAAATCGAGTATTCTGCCTTATAGCGAAATACCCGATTTTTTAAGGTTGATCCTAATTCACTAAAACATGCGATAGCCGGCTTTCCGAAGGGCAATCATGACGACCCCCGCTACAAGGGCACCGCCGAAGCCGCCCGCCAAGATTAATATATCAACGAGCTGCAATGCCTGCACTTTATCAAGCAATGCCGGGAATGCTGCGCCAGGCTTAAAGATATAATCTAAAAAGCTTACCTCATCAATAATAAAAACAACGACAACCGGATAAATAATTGCCATTAGCCATGTCATGCGCAATAACATATTCAGTAAAAAGCCGATACCGAAAAACATGACAAAAAACAAAACAATAGAAATGATTAGCTGTACTAATGAAACATCATTCATGTTACGTATACCCCCAATAATCTCTCATAATTTTACATGATAAAGTGGGTCCTTTCAATTCAACATCCGCAATAATAAACAGAAGTTCTAAATTGTCAAAACTTCTCCATAAAGTAAATTGTTTTTCATTTTTCCAGTTGTTATTTCTTGAAAAATAAATGATATTCGCTATAGCCGAACACATCGCCGGGATTAATCCCTTCAATTATTGGATGTATGTGGCGTACCACATGCTGCTGAGCCATTTCTTTCAGCATGACCGATGATAGCTCATGCTGAATAATTTCCGCCGGGTCCATCCAGCATGCTTCAACAATTTCCTCTTCCTGCAGCACGAACTGTTGTTTATCGTCGATTGGCTCGCAATAAAAAATCGCCATATTATCACTAATATCATTTAAAATAACGCCCGAGCGGAACCCTGCCAGCCCTTTCACGCGACAAACAATCCCTGTCTCCTCTAAAACTTCGCGCATAGTGGCAGTTGTGACTGTCTCAGCCTGCTGCACAAAGCCTGCCGGTAATGACCAAACACCTTTTAGCCCGCCATAGGTTTTCTTTACGAGCAGCCATTCACCCTTATAATTTTCTACAATTCCTGCAACACCAAGCCAAACTTTGCCTCTATCTTTTTTCATTGCGCAAGCTCTCCTTTGTTGTCCTTATAAAAAAACTTGCAAATGAAGCTTTACGCACTCGTTTGCAAGTTTGAAATTTATATTTATAAAAATTTGAATTTCCCTTTTTTTACTGTTAAACCGACACCGCCAACTAAATATAAAGCGCGATCATCGACTACTTTCTTTAAGGCCGATGCTCGTTTGCCCGTAAATTTACGGCCAAATGCTGTACCGATTGCATCATTGTCCCCTAATGAGCAAACTGCGCCTTTATCATCGTATACAAATTGTTCTGTCGGTTCGCCATACATTAAATGCTTAATATTTTTCGCGATTATCACACCTTGCTGCATCGCAATTTGCGCTGTTGGCGGATATGGCCGTCCTGTTTCTTCATTCAATAAAAATGCGCAGTCCCCGGCGACGAAAACATCTTCAAAGTCCGGCGATCGCATATCGCCACGCACCGCAATACGTGCCCGGTGTGATTCAATGCCGGACGATTCGACTAAAGCATTTCCGCGTACGCCGGCTGCCCATACTACCGTGCCTGCCTTAATAAATTCAACATCCTCATCGCCTTTTTTTATTTTCACGCCTTCTTCTGTCGCTTCCACAATCGGTGTGCCAATTGAAAATTCAACGCCTTTTTTCGTCAATTGCGCCTTTGCATAATCGACCAGTTCGGAATCAAAACCTGGCAAAACAGTCGGAGCTGCTTCTACACATAGTAGACGAACTTTCTCTTGAGGAATGTCAAACTCCCTGCATAGCTCTGGAATGCGGTTGCCGAGCTCGCCTAAAAACTCGATGCCGGTAAATCCCGCTCCCCCGACGATGATCGTCAGCTTGCTATCGTCTTTTATATCATCCAATGTCCATGAAGCAAATTGATATTCGATATGCTCGCGTACTTGGCGCGCTGTATTAATATTCGTCAACGACAATGCATGGTCCTTCAATCCGGGAATCCCAAATGTTTCCCCTTCAAAGCCTAGGCCAATTACTAAATAATCGTACGTAAACTCGCCCGAAGAAGTCTCTACCTTTTTCAGATTGACATCGATGCTTTCTACATTCGCCTTTACGAAAGTTACGTTTTGATTGATTACCGTTGAAATAGGGTAACGCGCTTTATCCGGAGATATCGTCCCTGCACCCACTTCATGCAGCCAAGTCGTTTCATAATGATAATCATTTTTGTTCACTAAAATAATTTCCGCTTCATTCACATTAACAAACTTCTGCAAATTTACAACGGTCGTTAATCCGCCATAGCCTGCACCTAATACTAAAATTGTCGGTCTTTTCATTAAATCAAAACCCCCTTAATTTTAATGTACTAGCGCAGGTAATAGAAAATCTCTATTTGCTATGCGCTAGAAAGAGCTGATTTCTGCCAAAATACTAACATAATAGTAGCCTTTTTTCCGCTCGATTTCAAACAAATCTATATTAATATCCTAGTCAGTTAACGATATTATGCTCATATAAATAGTCATATGTGATGTCTATAAACAGAAATTCTTCATTCGCTATCGCCATTGAATAGGTGCGTGTTAACTCGCCTGTTTCGATGTCGCTGTAAACGGATGATAGTTCGCCTTTGTTGTCTTTTGTCATTTTAATAATGTTCAATAGGAAGTATGGCCGCCAGCTCCAATTTTTCCCTATTGCTTCTTTATGCACTTCCCACTGATGATCTTTCCAGCGAATATTCGGTGATGTTTGAAAGCCGTTATTATCAGAAATATAAATACGGAACGCGCAATTTTCCAAAGCTTTCGCCAGCTGCATTAGTTTTTCCTGTTGGCTGCTTGATGGATTTACCTGTTCGACAATCGTGTTAATTGTTCGTTCAAGGCGCTTCATTTCCTCATATTTGTGGAGAAGAAGCTTCTTTTCTGTAGCGATAAACTGCTCACATTCGTTGCGGAAACGTTCTTTCAGTGAATCACGCTCATGAAACTCCTTATGCGGCAGCTGCAAATAAGGTCCTTTGTAATAGCGGGCCCCATTTTTCCAGCCATGCTGCAATTGGTAAACCGTTTCAATATTTTCGATTAATAATTGTGTGCCCATCTTCACAGCGAGCGATCGGATTGTCGAAAATGCATGATTTTGCGCCCCCCACAAATTGTAATTCAGCTGGCCGACATTGATTTTTAAAATGGCCGGCTCCAGCAGCAATACATTTTCAAGCTGTGTTTGCGGACCGACATCCGCAAGTGCGATTTTTATGCCGTATGTCTTTATATAGCGAATAAGGTGATGGAGCTGCTGCATTTCCCCTTCGAATTTATGTTCAGCCATAACGAGCGTAATATTCGTTAAATTCGATTCTTTAACAATTTCTTTTAACATTGAAAAATAACTTTCGCCTAAATCAAGCATAAGCAGCTCGGGATTGCATGGAATATATAAACCGATATCGTCGATTAAATGGGCAATTGTTTGCAATGACTTCCTGACGAATAATTGCTCGATCTCTGCCCTTATGTCTGCGGGAACATCCTTTTCGTATGTAAACTGCTGTATATTTATTATGCTTTTTTCACTTTCCACTTGGCCAATCACTTCATAGGCGACAACTCGATGCCCGTCTGCGCTGTAAATCGGTTCATATAAAATTTCGATTTGATCCAGCTTATCCAATAATTCTAAAACACTCATTTAAAAGCCTCCTCTAGCAGGATGGTGTTATTCCTATATTAAAACAATCATTTTGATAATACAAAAGTATACACTAAAACTTAGTTGTTTTATAGGAAATATAAAGTTTCAAAGATTTCGCATGTTAATAGGCATGGCTTGGGCTTTTTACAGATATAACAGAAAAAACTTTCCTTGCTCATGCAGAAAAAAAGCCTTCAGCAATGGGATTTATCGCTAAAGGCTTTTGCACATTTTTCCTATCATTCACATGGTTGCTCTACTGCCGGGCGTGCTGCCGCTTTAAAGCTTGTGCCGCAGCCGCATGACGCAAGTGCGTTCGGGTTGTCGATTGTGAAACCGCCGCCCATTAATGATTGTTTAAAATCAATTTTTGTATTTTGTAAAATGCCGGCATCTTCTTTTGAAACGATAATTTGGATTCCGTGCTGGTTATCAACATAATCATCTTCATTAATTGTTTGCTCAAACGCCATACCATAAGAAAGTCCGCTGCAGCCGCCGCCTTTTACGGCTACGCGCAAGCTCGCATTTCCCTCTTCGTTATGGACCATCATTTCTTTGACTTGAAATGAGGCCGCTTCCGTTAAAATGATCACTTGTTTTTCACTTGCCATTTCAGTCACCTACCTTCTTCTACATATCATATCAATTGTGTTTCCCATCTGACAACAAAACTGCTTCATCCGAAAATTTTACTACGTAAAAATATTATTACAAAGGAAAAAATACCTAAAAATTTCATAAATAATGACTTATTTTATTACAGTTGCTTTATTTTCCTTGCTATAATAAAGACAAATAACAAAGCGAGAGGTATGAGCACTATGGAAATTTCCCCATACTATGAAAAAAGCATCGATTGCATGCATTGCAAGAAAAGTTTTCCCACATTAAAAGTTCGCACGAAATCAATAAAGATCGAGCAGACGGAATCTGACTTCCAGCCCGTATATGCAGATAACCATGTAAATGCATTATATTATAATGTATTTGTTTGCCAGCATTGCGGGTTTTCATTTACCGAAGATTTCAATAAGTATTTTGCTCCAGGCGTCAAGGAACAAATCGATGCGCAAATTTGCACTAATTGGGTCCCTCACAGCTTTAAAAATGAGCGCACTGTTTTCGATGCAATCCAAGCATACAAACTGGCATTAGTATGTGCGACGATCAAAAAGGAGAAATTCGTCATTACATCCGGCTTGGCTTTGCGGCTTGCATGGCTATACCGGTCCTTAAAAAACACCGGGCAAGAACAGCGCTTTTTGAAAATGGCGCGCGATCACTATATGGAGAGCTTCTCAACCGAAGATTATGCAGGCACACAAATGTCCAATGTCCGCATTATGTATATGATTGCTGAATTATCGCGTCGTATACATGATTATGAGAATGCAACACGCTTCTTCTCGCGCGTTATTGAAAATCAGCGTGTAGGCGGCGAAGCAAAACTTGTAGATATGGCAAAGGAACAATGGGAATTAGTACGTAAAGAGCGCGAAAAAATGACGCAATAAAAAATGGAGCCGCCTGGAAAGTTCAGTGATTTCCAGGCAGCTCCGGCATTGCATAAAGCATTCCCAATTTAATATCGCTTAGACGGTCACAGCAAATAACGCCGCATGCCCCTTTTTAAATTAGAAAACTTGTTCAACTTCGACGATACCTGGCACTTCTTCCAACAGTGCACGTTCGATACCGGCTTTTAATGTGATTGTAGAACTTGGGCAGCTGCCGCATGCGCCTAGTAAACGCAATTTTACGATACCTTCTTCAATATCCACTAATTCACAGTCTCCGCCGTCACGCAATAAAAACGGACGTAATTTATCTAAAACTTCCTGGACTTGTTCGTATTGTTCTGTTTCTGTCATTTTGCTCGACTCCCTTCATTAAAATCATTATAATGTGAAGGAGCAAAAAAATCCATTATTGAATAACGAAAGGTTGGAATTCCCATGTCACTATCTCAACCAATTATAGAAGTATTCGGAGCA
Organism: Solibacillus silvestris; assembly: GCF_051967575.1. Classification (NCBI taxonomy): domain Bacteria; kingdom Bacillati; phylum Bacillota; class Bacilli; order Caryophanales; family Caryophanaceae; genus Solibacillus; species Solibacillus silvestris. Next base: position 154,213 of record NZ_JBQCJW010000007.1, on the reverse strand, counting down.
GACATCATGTGTGCGAGCTGTGTTAATGCGCCTTCTTCCAAAGATACATACGAATGGCTTCAAGCTGCCATCACACGCAAATATCCAGAACAGCCATTTACAATTCGCTATATCGACATTGAAGGCGTAATTGATAATGAACGTGATCAAGACTATGCAACCCGCATTCAGGACGACGAATTTTTTTATCCGCTCGTTTTAATTAATGATAAAGTCGTCGGAGAAGGTTACGTACAAATTAAGCCTGTATTTGCAGCCCTCGAATCGGCAGGATTTGTGCCAACTGAAGAATAAAACAAATGCCTCTCAAGCAGTTTTTGCTTAAGAGGCATTGTTTCAGGTTTAGTTTTAATTTTCGTTCTGCTTTTTGTAGTACCAAAGTAGACCTGACTTCATAAGGCGCGCAATGCGTCCAGTTACGGTCGTATCGGCTAAATGAACGAAGCCTTGCTTTTTACCAAGGGAACCCATGAAGCCTTTCATTTTGATTTCTGAGAGCTTTTCAGGCAATGTTTCGCCCTTCCAGCGCATTTTAAGAACTTTTACGATGCGCTCGCCTTGTTCCTCCGCTAATTGCGCTGTTGGAGGTAAATGCGAAGAAGCACAATCCCCTACTACATAAACATTCTCATCCCCTACTACATGGTAATGGTCTGTAATGATTGGACGATTGAATTTATCCTTTTCAACATCCAGCTCACGAACGATTTTTACAGGCTGCACACCCGCTGTCCATACGATGACATCAGCTTCGATTACATCATCATGGTTGAAAAGACGACCTTCTTCTACACGTGTAATGTTCGATTCCGCGATAACTTCTACATTATGCTTTATAAACCAGGATTTAATATATTCGCTTAGTTTTTCCGGAAAATCCCGTAAAATACGATGTGAGCGGTCAAATAATTTAATATTTAAATCCGTACGACTTTCACGCAGCTCACTTGCTAGCTCAATCCCTGAAAGTCCTGCACCGACGATGGCAACCGTTGAACCAGGGGCCAAGCCGCATACTTTCTCGAATGTTGTACGAGATTTTGCGATTGTTTGAATACTGTATGTGAATTCATCTGCGCCTGGTACACCATGATATTTATCGACACAGCCTAAACCGATAACAAGCTGATCATAAGCGAGCTCCCCGCCATCTTCTAAATACACTTTTTTATCTTCACGATCAATGCGGACAATTTCCCCATATACACGCTTTAATCGCTCATGCTCCGGAAACGCAACACGAATCTCTTTATCCGTTGATGTACCCGCAGCAAGTGCGTAAAATTCTGTTTTTAAACTATGGAAAGGTGTACGATCTACCAATGTAATTTCCACATCTGCCGGTAAATTCGGCAATAAACGAAGCAAGATTCGCATATTCCCATATCCGCCACCTAATAAGACTAGTTTTTGCATAGCATTTTCCCTCATATCTTTTAGTAATCAATTACGCCTCGACGTTATTGTGTGCAGACTTTTCCAAGTTTGCTCAAAAAACCTTTATTAAAATCTGTAACATGTGCCAGAAGCTTCAGCTTCATTCAGCATGTCCTTCATTTAACGAAGATTAGGATGTTCACAAAGTTTCCATAAACATTATAACTGTTTGTGATAACTTTCACAATATGTGAAACGACATTTTGTGAAAGTTTTCACATAATAATGCCGTAGAAGCTATTTCTTTATAAAGGAACAAAAGTGCTAAAGCATATTAGGATTTATTTCTCCATGCATTTTAAAGCAACCTCTAATTTAGCTTACTACGTTATTTTTTACAGGATTCGCATAGCGCTTCTGTGTTTCATGGCGGCCGGAGCAATGCAGCCTTATTTTAGTCTTTGCTAACATCCCCGTTATTCAAAGCAATTCCCAACGCCGAAATTTATAATTTCTTTCACAACGAAGAAACACGGAAATTGACGTCAATAAAAAAACAAAGTAGCATGGCTAATAGTGAGGTGACAACATGTTAAATCCATTAGTCGAATTTTGCATCAGCAATTTAGCGAATGGTGCGCAGCAAACATATGAACAACTGGAACAGGACCCTGATATAGATGTATTGGAATATGGCTGCTTAAGCTATTGCACGAAATGTGCACAAAGCTTTTATGCTGTTGTAAACGGGGATTTAGTCGAGGCAGATACTCCAGAAGAGCTGACAAAGCGCATTTATGAATATATCGAAGAAAATCCGATGTGGTAACAAACCACCTCGGATTTCTTTTCGTTATTTTAATAGGTCAAGCAAATTTTCCACGCAATAAGTCGGCAGCTTTGCCTGCTGTTTTACGATTTCAGTAGGCGTGACTCCCGTATTGACATGAATCGTATCACAGCCAAAATTTATGCCGCATAAAATATCGGTATCATAGTTGTCCCCGACCATGACCATTTCGTTCTTCTCATAGTGATGCTCATCAGCAATAATTTGCAGCATAACCGGGGATGGCTTACCAACAAAGATTGGTGTGACGCCAGCAACATTCGCGACTAAATGAACGAATGAACCATTTCCGGGAGCAAAACTTGTCTCATTTGGAAATTTAATATCTTCATTTGTTCCAATAAGCTGTGCGCCTTTTTGGACATAACCACATGCTTTTACGAGCTTTTCATAAGTGATTTGGCGGTCAATCCCCATTACAAGAACATCGCTTTGCTCGTCGGCAATTTCCAAGCCTTGCTCTAATAAAGCAGTTCGAATGCCTAGTTCACCAACTACATTTACTTTTTTATTTGTACTCATTTTTGCAACATAGGCTGCCGTTGCAAGCGAGCTTGAATAAATATGATCAAGCGGTGCATTCACACCGATTTCCCGTAATACTTGCTGCAATGTCTCACGGGTTTTCGACGAATTATTCGTTAAATAGTAAGGCTCGATCCCTTGTTTTTGCAGCAGATGGACAAATTGCACAGCTGAATCGATTCCTGTTTTACCGCGGTAAATCGTGCCATCCAAATCAAAGCAATACGCTTTATACGAGAGCATTATGCATGATCCTCTGGCAAAAATGCTGAAACCGGACCTAATTCATTTGTTAAGTAGTCATGGACTTTTCCGGAAAATTGTTTTAATATATTCAAATTTGCAGTTAGCACTGTTAGGATTTCCTCACTATCGACAGCGATAAATTCACGCACAATCATTTTACGCAAGCCGACTACAGCTTTCAACGGCGCATCCATCTCCTGTGTAATCACTTTTTCATCAACAAAAATATCGATAATGTCTTCATAGCTGCCCGGGTCACGCATAATGAAGCCGTCAATGACAAGATTTCCGACATCCATCATCGCTTCCATAACATTATGGCCGATACGCTGTAAAGCAAGCTTATGAACCTCATCCCCCAACCAGTTGTCTGTCGATTCAAAGATCGCCAATAATTCATCCAAGTGTGCCAAGTTTTTTGTAATTTTATTTCTATCTACGAAGTACATAGATAAAGCCTCCATTCAATCAATAAAAGTTGATAGTGTTTTCCCTTATATAGTACCATATTCTTTAGAGATGGAAGGGGCACAAAACAAAATGGAACGATTTTTCTTATATGATGATGTAGAAGATACAAAAACGCGCTTTGTAAGTTTTGCCGGCAAGACTCAGCGCTATGATTTAGCAATTTTGCAAAGCAGCAGATTTTTTGGGAAAGTGCTTGTCCTCGATGTCCAATTTGGGCGTTTTGCGATCATCGGAGCAGATGATGTGGAAGAGCCTGGCTATTTAGAGCATGTATACAATCGCACAGAGGCGGAGACAGAGGATTTACGGGAATATTTACGTGAGCTATTAAGCTAAAAAAACGAGGAAGCGCTTTTTTGCGTCTCCTCGTTTTAACGTCTATTCAGCTGTTTCAACTGCTTCTTCGGCCTCAGTTTGCTGTGCAATCAATTGTTCTTTTTTCAATTCCGGTGCACGGCCTGTTTTTTGGACGACAAAATACGCACAGCCAAAATTGCAATATTCGTATAGATAATCCTGAATTGTACTTATTTTTGTATCGAATGTCGATTTTTGATTTTTATCGTCAAAAAACCCTTTTAAGCGTAACTGACCGTAACCCCAGTCCCCTACAATATAATCGTATTTTGCTAAAATATCTGAATAGCGCGCCACAAAAGCCTCTTCCTGAAAGCCGTCCCGCACATTTTCGATTACTTCATAAGTATACCCTTCTGCAATAATCAAACTAGACACCACCTATCTATTTCCATGTTAATGAATATTGAAGATGAAAGCAATATTCACAACAAATTTTGTAGGTAAATATGGTGAAATCAGCAATAGTCCGTCTTTCGGCGAGTAAGATTATACCCGCATAAATAAGTTAAATGTCTATTTCCTACAATGTAACACTTGATTGTTTTGCTGCATTCACTTGTTCATCCGCATGGTAACTACTGCGTACTAATGGACCTGCTTCACAATGACTGAAGCCTTTTTCCATAGCGATTTTACGCAGCTTGCCAAACTCGATTGGCGAATAATATTTTTTAACAGGCAAATGTTTTTTTGTCGGCTGCAAATATTGGCCGATTGTCATAATATCCACATTATTTGCACGCAAGTCATCCATCACTTCATAAATTTCTTCCAAAGTTTCCCCTAGGCCGATCATTAATGATGACTTTGTCGGGATATTTGGCTGCATTTCTTTTGCTCTGCGTAAAAACTCCAGTGAACGGTCGTATGTGGCTTTTGCCCGAACACGTGGTGTCAGACTGCGCACTGTTTCGATATTGTGATTTAAAATATCAGGCTTTGCTTCCATAAGCAAACGCAGACTTTCTTCACGGCCGCTTAAATCGGAAGGCAGTACTTCAACTGAAGTTAGCGGACTTTTACGGCGAATCGCACGCACCGTTTCAGCAAGTACTTCAGCACCGCCATCCTTTAAGTCATCGCGGGCAACCATCGTAATGACAACATGCTTTAAGTTCATTAATGCTACCGAATCTGCTACGCGTTCCGGTTCTGCTAAGTCTAATTCGTTCGGCAAACCTGTTTTAACGGCACAGAAGCGACATGCGCGTGTACATACAGAGCCTAAAATCATCATTGTCGCTGTACGGCGCTCACCCCAGCATTCGTGAATATTCGGGCAACGGGCTTCTTCACATACAGTATGCAAATTATTGTCCCGCATCAATTTTTTCAGTGCTTTATACTCATCATTTGTATTCAGCTTAATTTTTAACCAATCTGGCTTACGTAAATGTTCCTCTTTTGGATTAGTTGGTTTACAAGTTGTCATTGTAATTCTCCTTTTCACTCAACTACGTCTAGGGTGTTGCTGTTGTCAATGTAACATATTCAGCCAGCCCAAACAACTCACTATTCATATTATTTGAATTTATTCAAATTTTGCTTTTAATCAAACGGGACAGGCACTTCGATTGATGGCTGCGCACCTTCTCCAGCACTGTAAATATGCGGAACAGTTCCTCTTACTAATCCAATAGCTATCGGAATCTTTTGTTCGACGGATGCGGATTTGCTCGCAAATGGGACAATAATCTGCACATTAACATCAATTAGTAAGTTTACTTCTACGATGGCGTTGTTAATTCCGAATTCGCTCACTGTCGATTCTACATTGCTATGTACATTGCCGATAATATGGAAGCGGATCGGTATTTTCGGCCCTAAATTTCCGATAATCGGGATATTCAACGCCTGGCCTAACGGAACAAAAAATACAATTCCGTCGCCTGCTTCCATTTTTCCTACATCATATTCGACATTTTCTAAATTCGGCAAATGGGACAAATCCCCATTTTCCGCCTGCTCCAAATACTCCTTTACTAATGTTTGGGTTTCCGCCCGCACCTGGTTGATGATTTCCGTGTTGAATTTTGTTGTAATCATATCGGCTGACTGTGTCGGCAAATCCACAATGATATCATTTACATCCAATACACTGGAAGTTCTGGAATTGATCGCTTTGCTTACTACATATGAGGCAACTTTATGTGTTTGCACTTCTGCATATTCTAAATATATCGGCATTAATCTTGCGTTTAATACATATATACTAATACAAACCATTCCTACGACGCTTACGACAATAATCGTCATCACATTTTGAAATTTGCTTCTTTTCGTTCCTTTGGACTTCCACTTTTTTCTTTTACGAAAACGCAAAAAAATCCTCCTTCTCATAAAATATGAAAGGAGGGATTTTTCTATTCAGTATATCCGTCAAAATCTGTCTCTATTTTTTTTATTTCGACTGCCGGATAATCACTTAAACACATTTCATATGTAGCTTCCAGCATTTTTCCGTTTTCCTCGAAAATGCGCACCCATGGACGTGTTACATCAACATGGTTTTGCTTTGATATAATACCGCGCCGATCATCCGTTAATAATACAATCGTACCGTTCGCATAATGGACAATACTGCGTTTAAACGCATCCACTACCCTTGTATCAAATTGCTTCCCATAACCTTCCGCAATAATCGCAATCGCTTCTGACGGCAGCATTTTTTCCCGATAAATACGATTTGATGTAAGTGCGTCAAACACGTCAGCCACCGCAATAATTTTTGCAAATGGATGAATTTCAAAATCAACAAGCCCCCGTGGATAGCCACTGCCATCAATACGCTCATGATGCTGAAATGCACAATGCGCAACAAGTAAAGACACCGTATGCAAGTTGCGCAGCAAGTCGAAGCCATAGCGTGTATGCTGCTTCATCTCCTCGTATTCTTCATCTGTCAGGTTACTGGGCTTCAATAAAATTTCAGACGGAATAAGCAGTTTCCCAACATCATGCAAAATTGCGCCCATCCCGATTAACCGGATGTCCTCATAGGAATAGCCCATTTCTTTTGCAATTGCCACCGAATACAACGCAACTTGAAATGAGTGCTGATAAATGTACTCGTCATATAAATATGCATCTGTCAGCACCATCAATACTTCTTCGCTATTTACGATTGAACTCATAATATCTTCAACAATCAAGCCAATCACTTTGGACTGTTGGTCTAATATATAGGAAGTTTGGATCGGCTTTGCTTTTTTCACGTTTTCGAATGCTTTTGTCATATTTTTCACTGCTTCAATCCGCTTGCCCGGCGCAACAGTTTCTTCTAATTCTATTCCTGCTGAAATTTTATCATCAATGTACAAATATTGAATATTAAGTTCCCGTAGCCTTTCAACAATTCGGCCTGTTACGATTACATCTTTATGGAGCAGCGGATGACCCGCCTCATTCCAGATGGTTCTCCCAACTACCATGCCTTCTTTCAAAACATTAATCGATATTAATCGCATTTACAGTATTTTCTCCATTCTAATATTACGTTCATTATATAATTAGCGATCGGCGGTGAGTAGCATATTTTAAAAATCATTGAAATTTCTTCATACAATAGCTTTTAAACACATCTCGGATAAATTCTGGCAAAAAGTATTGTTTTTTCGCATATTTAAAACTAGGGAAAAAATAGCCGAACGTAAATAAATCCAAAGTAGCCAAACGATACACTTTCTCTGGCTCCATAAGCTCACCATTTATATACAATTCACGTTGCTTTGTTATTTTGACTCCATAATTCAATATTTTTCCGAATATGATGCCTCTAAAGCCTAGACCTTTTAACTCGAGGCGCGGCCATTCTTCATTTTCGGATTGGATGAAAATTTCTTTCAGCTCATTGCCTGTTATATGAACGACACATATATTTATCGGATGTGGCAAAATTTTGTGAATATCATATGTAGAAATTAATCCTCTGCGCAATGGCTCAACAAAAATTCCCGCATTGAACATGACACAGTCCGCATTTGTATAATCATGCATACATTCTGCAAATAAATCGGATAATTGCGATCGGTGAAACCATTCTTTATTGAATGTTTTCGTTAATGTAAAAATAGGCTTTTCCAAAATGGATTTTGCTTCTATTTGCAGATGGGACAACCATTTTTCTTCATTTTCGACTTCCGGCAATAACGCATTTTCATGCAAACGATCGGATTTTTCGATTAATGACCGTGTAGAATGATCATATTCCATCGTTAACTGCCCTGTATATTGGCCAAATTTCCCCCCGCCTGTTAAAAGAACATTATTTTCAACATGCCCATGCTCGAATACATGATGTGTATGCGAACCGAAAATGACATCGATGATTGGGCATTCCTGCGCTAATAACTCGTCTTCGGTAATGCCTAAATGCGACAGGCAGATGAGGATATCGGCTTGTTTTTTCAGTTCGAAGGCCAATTTGATTAGCTCGGCACGAGGATTTGTCACTTCCCAGCCGAGTTCCTTGTAGAAAAGCTCAAACTCGGCAGTTGCAGCAATGACCGCAATCTTCGTTCCATGCTTCGTCGTTAAAATCGTATATGGCTTCATCCAGCCAGGGTTTTCCCCATATTGCGAATATAAATTTCCGACGATGACTTCAAACTGTGCTTCATCATATAAATGATAAAGCACGTCGTATGGCAGCGTAATTCCCTCGTTGTTTCCAATCGTCACAACATCGTACTCCGCTTCATTCAGCATTTCGATATTACCTTTGCCCAATGTCGCTTCCGTATACAAATTAGAGCGGTCCAAATGATCTCCCAAATCGACTAAAAAGCTCGTTTCTCCCCTTTCAGACAGTATTTTGCGCTGCATTTGTATAAAAGATTGGCTTCGCTTCCAATACGTAAAATGACTATGCAAATCATTCGTATGGAAAATATGGATTATTTCTCGCATTTTCGCCACCCCGCTCTACTTTACTGTTCAAAAAAACCTAATTGCTTTGGAGCAAGCCCATCAAATTCAAGATGCAATATTTGCTGCATCCGTTTCGCGTTTTTCGCTGCATGCCCCCCGGAGTTGTTGTTAAACAATACGAAAACCTGTTTCGATTGACGCTCCAAACATGTTATGTCCTCTGCAAGCTTTCGCAATTCTTCCACGTTGTAATCATATAAAAAACGGACTTTCCGCCAGTTTTCCCCGTGGCCTGTATTGCGCCATCCATGAACATTGCGACCATGTATCCGAACGAGCGCTTTATCATGTGTCGCAACAGGTACAAGCGGGATAGAACCGCTCCCTGCCTGCGGTTCATCACATACAGTATGGATAAGTTCGTGGTCTTTCAAAAATTGCAGTGTTTTCTCCTTCATTTGCGGACTATACCAAGTTTGATTGCGGAACTCTATAGCAACAGGATAATCAGCTAATTGTTGTTTCATATAACGAATATATTGCACATTTTTTCCTTGGCAATCAAACCAAGGCGGAAATTGCACGAGTACAATCGCAAGCTTTCCATGCTTTTTGAAAGTATCGGCACATTTCCTAAATGCATTGAACATATCATTTCTTGTTTCAAACGGCAGCTCATCGCGCAAATGCCCTGTCATCCCCTGGTATGCCTTCACGACAAATTGGAAGGCATCGGGCGTAGCCTTGCACCATTTTTCCACATTTTCCGGCGATGGAATTGCATAAAAAGATGTATCCAACTCGACGACCGGGAAATGCCCGCTATAATCAAATAATTTATCCTTCGCAGCTGTGGCTTCACTATATACATCCGGGTGATCACCCCAACCAGTTAATCCGATTGAAATCATCCTTCTTCACCTCATCTTCTATTGTACAATACCCCCGCAATCTCAATGTTCAATCATTGCAAATTTCTACAATTCCGATCATAATAATAGTAAAAAGGAGGATGACTTTATGCATATTTTACAATCAGTTGAGGAGTTTGAGCAATTTAAAAGCGGTTCAGCCGTCATTTTTGAATTTACGGCGGATTGGTGCGGCGATTGCCGATTCATCGATCCATTTATGCCGCAAGTGGTTGAGAAGTTTTCAAACTATACGTTCGTCAAAGTTGATCGCGATAAATTTTTGGATCTTTGCATCGATTTGGGAATTATCGGCATCCCTAGCTTTTTAGCTTACGAAAACGGCACTGAACTTGGTCGTTTTGTCAGCAAAGATCGTAAAACACAAGAAGAAATCGAAAACTTCATTTCGGGTTTAAAATAGAAAAGTGCTTCAAACGAACACATGGGTCGTTTGAAGCACTTTTAATTATTTAATTACACCTTCGTGCTCTTCATTTTTCCATAGTTTGCCGCTCTTCTTTTGCCCTAAAGCCCAGAAGATGATGATTACCGCTACTACTAATACAGCAGCTGGTACCCCTAAAGTAATTGGCCAGAATAAGTTTTCCATTATCACTCGCTCCTTTATATATACATAATCTATACTTCCATTATTCCATCTAATACAATTATTGTAAACGGTTAGCGGGCAAATTATAAAAACATTGTTGCAAAATCTCCAATATCTTCACGAATTCAACACAATTTCTCTTTTTAAGAGTGGATGGAGAATAAATTTTTTCTCATTATCGTATAGGAAATCATGATGACCATCACGCATAAAAAAATGATAAAGCACAGTGCCATTACCGTAAGCAACTGGGTCATCTCAAAAAATGCGCCAAATAACAAGAAGCTGAAAATGCCGCCTAGAATAATTGCGCCAATTGACCATAATAAAGACTCCTTCAGATAAAGAGATAATACATCTCCCTTTTTCCAGCCAATCGCTTTCAATGTTCTAATTTCCTCCTGACGCAATGTCAGGAAAGATATTGTACTTTCGCCAATTGTAATAACAGATAAAAAAAGCGATGCCATCATAATGAATAGAAGAGATATAAGCAGATTATCATTTATATAGCTTCCTAAATTCGTATCCCCGGTCATGTTCACGGTCCTAAGTATTGTTGCCCCTACTAAAAGTGTAAGCACCGTTACAGTGATGAGTTGCAAGAATGTCAGTGAAAGGAAACGCTTGAAATAGAAAAGATTGCGCAACAGCAAAGGCATTTCCCGCCTTTTGCTCACAGTAATCTTTGGACGATTTTCAGCAAAACTGTTCAATCCAATCAATAGCAGCGTCACAGCTAATGCAATGCCTAAAATATAGAAAACTTTCTTCTGTACAACGCCAAACGCGAACAGTATTATAACGGCCATTATGAAAGAAAATACGGTCAAAATTATGAATTCGCCAGTATAAAAGGCACGAACATGCTTTTTATGCCACCCAAGCTCCAGCAGCAGTTTCCTCTCTTCAACTTGCAGCCAGCTTCTGAATAATAAGCGATTGATTAAATAGCTGGATGTCACAATCAAAAATAATGCTGCAATTATTACCGTGGTGAAATTCCAGCTTTCAGAAATTTTTGCTGCCGCTCCAAGACTTGTCCAAGGCTGTGTCACTTCACCGATTCCCTCAACCGTAATAGCCATTTGTCTTGGTGACGAGCCTGCTACTATATCAATCTCAAAATTTCCAAGCTGATAAATTTGCTCTACAACGTTCAAAATCTTAGCTTCAGCTGCTGCATTATATTCATCGATGTCCGCCACTCGAATGCGGATTGCGTCAATTGGTGCTTCCCCTTTAATGAATTCCGCATCTTCAATGTTCATTAAGCCATGTGCAGGCGCACTTACAAAACTCCCTGGTAAAATCGTTTCTTTCAATACAGTGCCATCTATTAATATTGAAGGCGCCTGCTGATAAACGCCAAGCGGACTCGCTGATAATGAGTTTTGGTAGGCATTCGTAGTAAATGTACCAACAGGATACAAAGCAAATGGGATGCCGTCAATCCCGAGCGATGCATTTTCCTGCATGCTTGTTTCACGGTACAGAGGTATGCCATGCTCTTCACCAATTTTTCTGACGGTCAGCTTATTTTGTTCTATCTCATAAGATATAGGTTTTGTAAAATAGAAGTTGGCTGTATGCAATAGATTTTTCGCAAAATTTTGTGTTTCTTCTATTTGTCCTTCACCGTCTATTGCTAATGGTACGTTAAAAAATGGACGAACATAATTTGATAAATCGATCTTTTTTGTTGTAACCGGGTGGGTTGATTGATTTTTCACTGCTTGAAATTCATTATATAATTCCATCACTTGCGCGTAGTCTGTAAAGTTCCCTAATAGAAATTCATCTTGTTTCAAGCCTAATTTTTCCTTGTAAGCCACCGTGTCTTCCGTACGCCAATCCAGTTCTTGCTGCGAAATTTCTGCTTGCACCGGTAACGTTGCATCTTCTAAATAAATTATCGGAATATGGCGCATCTGCTCAGTGCCATCAAATCCATGCCACTGTAGGATTTCTCTCTTTACTTCCTCTGTTAACATGTTAAAGTCGAAGCCTGTAAGGTTTTCTTCCTCTTCCCGATCAATCCCTACCGTTAAATGATAGGTAACAGGAAAGGTGAATTGAGGGGGATGCGCAAATACCGGTGTAAAACTTAACGGATCATTTTTCAGCCACTCAAAGCCATAAAAGAAACCATCTTGCTGCAACAAAAAGTAATCTTCTTCGATTCCTAATTGATAATTATGAATACCATCTGTTGTGTAATAATTCATCCTCATCCAGCTGCTTCTTGGAGGAAAAGCTACTTCAAGCGACTTTAATCCACCATTAAAATAGCCAAGCGATGCAATAGGAGCCGCCACTTCCACATCTGATAAAGCTTTTATTACCCGCCAATCGGCTAATGTAATGCCGCCTTCACCGACACCTAAATAATTTTCTTCAACAAAGCCCATTTCCTCTTCTACTTCTGGGCGAGTTCCTTCAGGGCGGACTAATAAATCATAGCTCCCCCGTGCATGCTGCTTGATTTCACTTTCAACCTGTATTTGCATTTGAAATATCGTATAAAGACTATAGGGCAGTACAACAAAGATTGTAAGCAACGCTAGGAAAAAAAGAAGGGATCGACTTTTGTGCCTTATTATCGATTTCCAACTGTATCGTATCATAAAGGTACTTTCTCCTCCTTCAGCATTCCGTTCTCTATTTGTAAAATTCTTTCCCCATAGCTGGCGACAACTTCATCATGTGTCACTAAAATAATCGTCTGTCCTTCCAAGTGAACTTCCTTCAACAATTGGAGGAGCATATCACGATTTTTGGTATCTAAATTTCCTGTTGGCTCGTCACAAAGCAGTATCGCTGGCTTTGTAAGCAATGCTCTTGCAAATGCTGCACGCTGCTGTTCACCTCCTGACAACTGTTGAGGAAAATGATTTAGACGATGGGCTAAACCTACTTTTCCGATAATTTCCTCAGCCCTTTTTTGTAAACTTCTTTTATTTTCGTATGGAATTAATGGCAGCATTATATTTTCAAGCACATTAAATTGAGGAAGTAAACGGAATTGCTGATACATGAAAGAAAGGTGGCTACGTATCACTTCATGTTTTTTTGTATCATCTAATCTGTAGATTTCCTGTTCGCCTATTTGAACAGTTCCTTTTGTCGGAGACTGCATGCCGCCAATTATTTTCAGCAAAGAAGTTTTGCCAGTACCAGATGAACCAATCAAACTGACCCATTCACCAGCCTTAATATGCAACGTAATATCTTTTAAAACTTCTGTATGCTCATTAAAGCTAGCATAGCTAAGAGAAACCTGCTCCAGTTTAATCATTTTTAATCCCCTGCTTTCTCTTTATAAAAAAAGCACAAAATATCTTTTCAGGATATATTGTGCTCATTTATTTATGCTTTTTTAAAGTACGTGTATTATTTGTCATATAAATACGCCTTTGAACTTTTATAAATTAATTCTACCATAGCTTCAAAAATATTATTGTTCACATATTTAATGGAAAAGCTTATTTAATTAATAGTAAATTAATGAGCTTGCGAATTATCTCTACTTTTGAAACTTAAGTGCTTTTTCAAAATAATGGCTGGATTTTTTATACATATACATTTCCTTATAAAAATTTGCCAATATTTTAGCGTAAAATTCTCCCCACACATATAACTTTTTGTTTTCAAAATATTTCATTGCATCCTTATCTATTTTAGTCAGCTCCGTAAGCCTACTTGATGAATCCTCTGCCAGCAATATTGAAAATATATTTACTTGGTGTTGTATTTTTATAGTTAAAGTTTCAAATTTCTGAATCACTTTCAAATACTTTACTGCTTCATTAAATTTTCCTACTTTAAAATTGCATCTCACTAAATTTATGTATACTTCCGCATCAGCTTCATAGTCAATGGCTTTCAAATAATAGACAATCGCCTGCTCGAAATCTTCCTGACATTCCTTACAGTAGCCGAGATTCGTATATAACATATTGAAATTATTCGAATTTTTTGCTTCTTGTATATTCTCCAATATATTATTACAGATTAAATAATGCTCCTCTGCTGCCGTAAAATGATATAAGTTATTTCTCGCTATCCCCAATAAGAGATGGCATTTAAAATCAAGTGAAGGTTTGTAAAGATTCTCAAAATAATCTAGGGCTAACGTACAATAATCAATAGAATTCTGATATTTGTATAATTTACTAGCTACCAATGCAGCATTAAAATAATAGCAGGCAACTTCAAAATCACTGTCATACTTGAAAAAATCGCTATTATCTATTGTTGTTTGAACTACCCCATATGAATGTTGATATTCATTTGTCAAGTAGGACAGCAATATCGCAATATTGATAAACAAGAAGTAATTTCTGGAGTTCGTCGCTTTAATAGTTTTGCCAATTGCATTAATTTTTATTTTTGCCTCTTCGTATTTTCCTAAATAAATTAAATATCTCCCTAACACTAATCCTCTCTTCAAATGAAATTCGCTTTCAAGAAAAGGATTTTCAAATGCTTCCAATACTTCCAATGTGGCTTCATCAGGTTTTTTATTCATTAGCAGCTCAGTATAAAGAGCTTCTAATTTTTCATTAATGTTTTCACTTTCCTGTTGCTTTGCACTTAAATCAATATTTAATTTTTGAAAAAGTAATTCGTAGATTTCCAAATCTGCTGTAACATTAGAATTTTCTATTCTGCTTAAATACGAAGGTGTACATATCCCTAAACTCATTTCTTCCTGTGTTATCCCTTGCTGTATTCTATTCATTTTTAGAATTCCGCCTAAGTTCGATAAGTCTCGCTTCTTTTCCAATCCTTTCATCCCCTTCCAAACCAAACTTAATAATTATCCATTAAGCAGAAATCATTTACCAATATAATACAGTAAATCCAAAATAAAAACACTTGCCCCCATTTTTGGGAGGCAAGTGCTTGAATTTTATTTATCCGATTGAACCTTCCATTTCGAACTTGATCAGACGGTTCATTTCTACTGCATATTCCATCGGCAATTCTTTCGTGAATGGCTCGATGAAGCCCATTACAATCATTTCTGTCGCTTCTTCTTCAGAAACACCACGGCTCATTAAGTAGAATAATTGCTCTTCAGATACTTTTGAAACTTTTGCTTCGTGCTCTAAAGATACGTTATCATTTAATATTTCGTTGTACGGAATTGTATCAGAAGTAGATTCGTTATCCATGATTAATGTATCACACTCGATGTTCGAACGTGCACCTTTAGCATTTTTACCGAATTTTACTTGACCAAGATACGTAACTTTACCGCCTTGCTTAGCAATCGATTTTGAAACGATTGTTGAAGATGTGTTTGGTGCTAAGTGAATCATTTTCGCACCAGCGTGCTGGTGTTGACCTTTACCTGCAATGGCAATTGATAAGGTCATACCACGTGCGCCTTCACCTTTAAGGATACATGCAGGGTATTTCATTGTTAATTTTGAACCGATGTTTCCGTCAATCCATTCCATTGTACCGTTTTCTTCAACAACTGTACGTTTTGTAACAAGGTTATATACGTTGTTCGCCCAGTTTTGAATCGTTGTGTAACGGCAGTAAGCGTTCTTTTTAACGATGATTTCTACTACAGCCGAGTGTAGAGAGTTTGTTGTGTAAACAGGCGCTGTACAACCTTCTACGTAGTGTACAGATGCATCTTCGTCCACGATGATTAGCGTACGTTCGAATTGACCCATGTTTTCAGAGTTAATACGGAAGTATGCTTGTAATGGTGTGTCTAATTTAACGCCTTTAGGCATATAAATAAATGAACCGCCAGACCAAACTGCAGAGTTTAATGCTGCGAATTTGTTATCTGTATAAGGGATTACTGTACCCCAGTGTTTTTTGAAGATTTCCTCGTTTTCTTTTAATGCTGAATCAGTATCTTTGAAGACAATACCTAAATCTGTAAGGTCTTGTTTCATGTTGTGGTAAACTACTTCAGATTCATACTGAGCAGATACACCTGCAAGATATTTTTGTTCAGCTTCCGGGATACCTAATTTATCAAATGTTGCTTTGATTTCTTCAGGTACTTCATCCCAAGAGCGTTCAGTTGCTTCAGATGGTTTTACGTAATACGTAATTTCATCGAAGTTTAATGACGCCAGGTCACCGCCCCATTGAGGCATTGGCATTTCATAGAATTTTTCAAGAGCTTTTAAGCGGTAGTCTAGCATCCACTGTGGCTCTTCCTTCATACTTGAGATTTCACGAACGATATCTGCTGTAAGTCCACGTTCAGAACGGAAAATTGATACGTCCTTATCATGGAAACCATACTTGTAATCGCCGATTTCAGGCATTTTTTTAGCCATGTTGTCTCCTCCGTTCATTATCTTAAAGTGTTCAAGCGCTCGTTCAGCTGTGAGGGGTCAAAACGCCACGTCCTGTGGCATGACCCCAATGACTCACATCGTGTGAGCCTGAGACGTTGGAGAGTCCTGACAAGTGTGCTCGCACACGCAGGAAGGAATCGAAACGTCCGAACAGCTAGCGCTTTGACCTGGATATAAATAGAGAAGTGCTAAAATGTGCATAAAACACACTTTAGCCTTACTACTATTTATTTCTTTTCGTTGTTTACGCCTTTTTCCATCGCTTTCCAAGCTAATGTAGCGCATTTAATACGTGCCGGGAATTTTGCTACGCCTTGAAGTGCTTCGACATCCCCAAGATCATATTTTTCATCGTCAAAATCTTCGCCCAGCATCATTTTCGAAAAAATATCAGCCAGTTCCAAAGCTTCGTCCAATTTTTTGCCTTTAACGATCTGCGTCATCATTGATGCTGAAGACATGGAGATTGAACAGCCTTCCCCATCGAACTTTGCATCTTCCACGACATCATCGTTAAGCTTCAATGTTAAATGGATACGGTCACCGCAAGTAGGGTTATTCATATCGATTGTCACACTGTTTTCTTCAAGAGACCCTTTGTTACGAGGGTTTTTATAGTGGTCCATAATTACGGAACGATATAGTTGATCTAAATTATTAAAAGACATCGCCAAAATACTCCTTCGCTGAGCGCAAACCAGCAACAAGCGCATCAATATCAGCTTCATCGTTGTACATGTAGAAGCTTGCTCGTGCTGTCGCCGTTACTTGAAGCCATTTCATTAAAGGTTGGGCGCAATGATGTCCCGCACGAACAGCAATCCCGCTCATATCCAATACTGTCGCAACATCATGAGGATGCACGTCATCTAGATTGAATGTCACGAGTCCACAGCGTTTCATCGGATCACGTGGTCCGAAAATCGTCAAACCATCAATCGTTTCCAATTGATCCATCGCATAGCCCGCCAGCTTATGCTCGTGTGCCGCGATATTGTCCAAGCCGATTTCCTCCAAAAAGTCGATTGCCGCCCCCAATGCAATTGCACCTGCAATGATTGGTGTGCCGCCTTCAAACTTCCACGGCAACTCTTTCCATGTCGACTCGTAAAGACCTACGAAATCGATCATTTCGCCACCGAATTCAACCGGTTCCATGTTTTCAAGAAGCGCCTTTTTACCATATAGTACACCAATTCCGGTAGGAGCACACATTTTATGCCCTGAGAATGCTGCGAAGTCCACATCCAAATCTTGTACATCAAGCTTCATATGTGGTGCCGCCTGTGCACAGTCTGCTACCATAATTGCACCGTTTTCATGCGCAATTTTAGCGATTTCCTTAATCGGATTAATCGTCCCCAATACATTCGAAACATACATCATTGAAACAATTTTCGTTTTTGGCGTAATTGCTTCGCGTGCCTTTTCAACGGAAATTGTGCCGTCTGCTTCAAGGTCAATGTATTTCAATACTGCGCCTTTTTCTTTTGCAAGCTGTTGCCACGGGATAATGTTGGAATGGTGTTCCATTTGTGTAATGACAATTTCGTCACCTTCCTGCACATTTTGGCGGCCATAGCCTGCTGCAACTGTATTCAATGCTGTTGTTGTGCCGCGCATGAAAATGACTTCCTGCGTCGAAGCGGCATTGATGAACTTGCGGACTTTTTCGCGCGCGCCTTCATAAGAATCTGTTGCACGGTTTCCTAGTGTATGAACACCTCGGTGAACATTGGAGTTATCTAAATTATAGTAATTTGTTATTGCCTCAATTACTTGGATCGGCTTTTGCGATGTTGCCGCACTATCCAAATAAACTAATGGATGTCCATTGACTTCCTGATTTAAAATCGGAAAAAAGCTTTTTATGTCTTTAGGTATCATTATCGAACTTTCCTTTCGATAACCTCCGTCAGCTGCTTTTTAACGCCTTCGATTGGCAATTTAGCAACAACTGGCGCAAGGAATCCGTGAATTACAAGGCGCTCTGCTTCTGCTTTAGAAATACCACGACTCATTAAGTAGTACAGTTGCGTCGGGTCAACACGTCCAACAGATGCCGCGTGTCCTGCTGTTACATCGTCTTCATCGATTAAGAGGATCGGGTTTGCGTCACCACGTGCACCTTCAGCAAGCATTAATACACGAGACTCTTGTTCTGCATTTGCTTTTGTACCACCGTGCATAATATGACCAATTCCGTTAAAGATTGATTGTGCAGTATCTTTCATTACACCGTGTTTTAAAATTTGACCGTCGGAATTTTTACCCCATTGACGGATTAATGTTGTGAAGTTAAGTTTTTGATCTCCGCTACCTACAGTTACCATCTTAAAATCAGAAGTAGAGTTATCGCCAATTAAGTTCGTTGTATTTTCATAAATTGTATCTGAGTTTGTCATTAAACCTAATGCCCAGTCAATTTTCGCATCGCGCTCAGCATGTCCACGGCGATTTACATAAGCAGTATAGCCATGTGCCAAGTTGTCTACTGCACCGAATGTTACTTGTGCATTATCTTTTGCGATTACTTCTGTTACAACGTTTACTTGACCATGTGCTTCATCAAATGTAGAAATGTAAGTTTCAACATAAGTAACAGCCGAAGATTCTTCTGCTACTACTAACACGTGGTTAAATAATGAAGCCTCTGCATCGTCATTTAAAAATACAACTTGAAGTGGTGCTTCAATCACTACATTGCGTGGTACGTATACGAAAATACCGCCGTTGACAAGTGCTGCATGGTAAGCCGTCAATTTATGCTCGTCCACTTTTACAGCCGTTGTCATGAAATATTTTTCCACCAAATCTGCATGTTCACGAATAGCTGTTTGAATATCCGTGAAAATGACACCTTTGTTTATAAGCTCTTCCGAAACTTTGATGAACGCCGGTGTATTGTTGCGTTGGATATACAGGTTTTCTTGTGTTTCAATATCAACTACTGATTTCACCTCTACAGGCAGCTCTTCCAACGAATTAAATGGAGCGCTTTCTACTGTGTGGTTCGGGAAATCAATGAAGTTCCACTTGCTAATGTTCGTTCTGTCTGGTTTTGGTAAGTCAAGCGCAGCAGCTTTTTCCATTGCGCTCACACGGAAATCAGCAAATGTTGCTGGTTCAGCATGTTTTTGCGAGAACGAGCGTACTTCTTCTGCTGATAACGCTAATTTTGTTTCAACCGTCATCTTCGTCGTCCTCCTTAATTATGCTTCTGTTACTTCTTCAGTATCTTCAATGCCTAATTCAGCTTTAATCCACTCATAACCTTCTGCTTCCAAGCGTTGTGCTAATTCAGCACCACCTGATTTTACAACTTTACCTTGCATCATTACGTGAACATAGTCAGGTGTGATGTAGTTTAATAAACGTTGGTAATGAGTGATCATTAAGCAGCCGAAACCTTCGCCGCGCATTTCGTTAATACCTTTTGAAACTACTTTTAATGCATCGATATCTAAACCAGAGTCGATTTCATCTAAAATACCGAATGTTGGTTTGATCATCATCATTTGTAGAATTTCGTTACGCTTTTTCTCACCGCCAGAGAAACCTTCGTTTAAGTAACGTTGAGACATTTCTTCAGGCATTTCCAGGAATTCCATTGTTTTATCTAATTCACGGATGAATTTCATTAATGAGATTTCTTGTCCTTCTTCACGACGAGCGTTAATTGCTGAACGTAAGAAGTCAGCGTTTGTTACGCCAGGAATTTCTGATGGGTATTGCATAGCAAGGAATAAACCTGCTTGTGCACGCTCATCTACTTCCATTTCCAATACATTTTCACCATCAAGGTAGATTTCGCCTGATGTTACTTCATATTTCGGGTGACCCATAATTGCAGAAGCTAATGTCGATTTACCAGTACCGTTAGGACCCATGATCGCATGTACTTCGTTTGTATTGATAGTTAGATTTACACCTTTTAAAATCTCTTTTCCGTCGATTTCAACGTGAAGATCTTTAATTTCTAATGTTGACATTAAATTACCTCCAAATATTCATTTGCATACTTTCTGTACGCCAAATTAAGTTCATTACCAATCTTACCCGAAATGAATGTTGGTTGCAAATAGTTTAGAATGATTTTAATTAAAAAAAATCTATCATTCCTGGAAAACGCTTTACTGCAGTTTATTTCTACTATTTAAATAGTAATAATTTAGCTTTTCATATTTTCAATAGCAATCCTTTAATTGAGAATCAATTTCACTTATTTGGATGAGGGAATCGCCTCTTTCACCTGTAAATATTAAAGGACATAGCCGATAGAAGTTTAGACCAATTGAAGCATTGTTCTTTCCCGGTTTTTCAGGAAGTATTTACATTTCAAAGTTTTCAAAATAATATAAACGATATATTGTTAAGTAAAAAAACAATCTACTTTTTAGATGAATGGGGTGAAGTTTATGGAATTAAGGCAGTTACGCTATTTTGTCGAAGTAGCGGAACGGGAACATATTTCTGAGGCAGCAGTGCATTTGCATGTTGCGCAATCTGCAATTAGCAGGCAAATAGCCAACTTGGAAGAAGAACTTGGTACAGCGCTATTTGAGCGTGTCGGGCGTAATGTCAAACTGACCCCAATCGGAAAGATTTTTTTGGAGCATAGCATTGCCGCACTGAAGGCAATTGATTTTGCCGCAAAGCAAGTGGAAGAATATTTAGACCCCGCAAAAGGAACGATTAAAGTGGGCTTCCCGACTAGTTTGGCTAGCTATGTATTGCCAACGGTCATTTCTGCATTCAAAAAGGAGTATCCGGACGTTTCTTTTCATTTGCGCCAAGGTTCGTACAAATATTTAATCGATGCTGTTAAAAACCGCGAGCTGAACTTAGCATTGCTTGGCCCTTTGCCGCCAAAAGACGAAGCCATTAATACGACCGTGCTGTTCAGTGAAAGCATTCATGCTTTATTGCCCGCGGTTCATCAGTTGGCGAAAAGGGAATCGATTAATTTAGTTGATTTACGCAATGACCATTTCGTCCTTTTTCCGGAAGGCTATATTTTGAATAAGGTGGCAGTCGATGCATGCCGGTCAGTAGGATTTATGCCGAAGATTACGTCCGAGGGGGAAGATATGGATGCATTAAAAGGACTTGTAGCAGCCGGCATCGGGGTGACGCTTTTACCAGAAAGCTCGCTATATGACTCAACACCGCGCATGACAGTCAAAATGCCGATCGCAAGCCCATCGTTAAGGCGCACAGTCGGCATCATCGCATCATCAACAAGGGAACTCGCCCCGTCCGAACAAGTATTTGTAGATTTTGTCTCGAAGTTTTATTCCCGATTAACGAGATTTCAATGATTAAAAAAGGACCGGGCGAAAGTGCAGCACTTTCGCCCGGTTCTATATTTTTATTCGCCAGAAACAGGTACTACAGACCCGCCCCATTCCTCTAAAATGAAATCCTGAATTTCCTTCGAGCGCAATGCTTCAACTAATGCTTTAATTTCCTTTGAATCTTCATCACCTGATTTAACTGCAATAATGTTTACATATGGAGATTCACTTGATTCGATTGCGATTGAATCTTCCAATGGGTTAATGCCATTATCAATTGCGAAGTTCGAGTTGATCAATACTGCATCGCCTTCTTCATTTTCATACATTTGCACTAAAAGTTCCGCTGCCGTGTTTGCATCGAATACGAAGTTTTTCGGATTTTCTACAATATCTTTCGTTTCCGCTGTTGTTTTATCGATACCGTCAGCTAATTTGATTAATCCTTGTGCTTCCAATAATGAAAGCATACGTCCATGGTCAGCTACAGAGTTTGAAAGTAAAATAGTCGCACCTTCAGGAAGCTCGTCCAAAGAATTATATTTTTTAGAGTAGACACCGATTGGCTCGATATGAATACCGCCCGCATTTGCAAAGTCATAGCCAAAGTCTGCTTTTTGCGCTTCAAAATACGGGATGTGCTGGAAGTAGTTTGCATCTAAATCGCCATTGTCCAAATCCTGATTCGGCAACACGTAATCTGTGTATGGTTCGATTTCCAGCTCAATGCCTTGCTCCTCCAGGATCGGTTTCACTTTTTTCAGAATAACAGCGTGTGGCGTGTTCGAAGCGCCTACCGTCAATTTGTCATCCTCGCCGCCGCATGCCGCCAAAGCTAATACTGAAGCTCCTAAAATAACGCTAGATAATAATTTTCTCATTTCTTTTACCCCTATTCCTTAGTTGTTTTCCGCCATCATAAACTGAACAATTTTTATATTCTGTAAATTTTATATAAAAACGCCCGCCCTTTCAAGCTTGCGTTTATCCATTGCTTCAGTAAAATTCTGACTTGTATAATTACGGCCTTTAAGCCATTAACTATCGTTTATCTACTTTCGATGTAATGAAATCACCGATGTATTGAATGATGAATACGACTACTAAAATCAATATTGTCGCCATAAGCGTAACGTCTGTCCGGTTACGCTGGAAACCATCCAGGAAAGCCAGGTTCCCTAGACCGCCCGCACCGATAATGCCGGCCATCGCTGTATAGCCAACTAAAGCTACCGCAGTTACCGTTATACCAGAAACCAATGCAGGCAAGCTTTCCGGGATTAAAACCTTCCAGATGATTGTCGATGTTTTCGCTCCCATTGAACGCGCCGCCTCGATTACACCTTTATCAATCTCACGAAGCGCGATCAATACCATGCGCGCATAAAATGGAGCTGCCCCGATTATGAGCGCCGGCAATGCAGCATTTGCGCCACGGATTGTCCCAAGCAAAAACTTCGTAAATGGAATCAATAAAATAATTAATACAATGAATGGAATCGAGCGGAAAATATTCACGAGCGAGCCTGTCAGGAAATGGACGATTTTATTTGCCCAAAGCTGGTTATCGCTTGTTAAAAACAATACGATCCCGATAATGATTCCGAGTATGAATGTTATAATTGTCGCAACAGCTGTCATATAAAATGTTTCGTATGTCGCGTCAAGCATGTTGCCCCAATCGACATTAGGAAATAATTGATTAAACACGCTCAATCACCTCCGTTTGAATTTCTTGCTTAGCTAAAAAGTTCAGTGCATCCGCGACTTCTGCTTGTGCGCCTTCAATATGGATGAAGAGCGTCCCAAACGAGCCGCCTGTTGTATTTGATATTTTTCCGTGGACAATATTCACAACAATGTTATACTGCTTGATCATTTGGGAGATGACAGGCTGTTCCGTCTTGGCACCCGCAAATGTCAGTTTGGCAATTTTGCCCGCCGGATAGTTCGCTAAAATTTGTTCAAGTGATGCTTGCATTTCCTGTGTTTCGCCTGATGCTTGTGATACAAAGTTTTTTGTAATCGGTGCTTGCGGGTTTTGGAACACTTGCAATACATCGCCCTGCTCCACTACTTTCCCTGCTTCCATCACAGCCACTCTGTTGCAGATTTTGCGGATGACATGCATTTCGTGTGTAATGAGTACAATTGTTAATCCGATTTTTTTATTTATATTAAGAAGCAGCTCCAAAATCGCATCCGTCGTTTCAGGGTCAAGTGCTGATGTTGCTTCATCACATAGCAGCACTTCAGGATTGTTTGCAAGTGCACGGGCAATCCCGACACGCTGCTTTTGGCCACCTGACAATTGGGAAGGATAAGCTTTACCACGGCCTTTTAAACCAACCAGTTCGATAAGCTCTTCCACACGCTTTGCCCGTACATTTTTTGGCACGCCGGCAATTTCAAGTGGAAAAGCAATGTTTTCCTCCACCGTACGCGACCAAAGTAAATTGAAGTGCTGGAAAATCATGCTTATTTTTTGGCGCGCTTCCCGCAGTTTCGCCCCGGAAGCTTTTGAAATGTCTTGCCCGTTTACGGTAACTGCCCCGGTCGTCGGTTTTTCCAATCCGTTCAATAAGCGGATCATTGTGCTTTTGCCGGCTCCGCTATAGCCGATAATGCCATATATTTCGCCTTTATCGATCGATAAGCTTACATTGTCCACCGCAGTGAGATCGCCGCTTTTCGTCTTGTATACTTTCGTTATTTTTTGTATATCAATCATCGGTTGTACTCCTTTTACTTAAAATAACCTACCCGCAAACTTCAACAGGTTTTGCTTTCTTATATTTCAAAACAGCAAAAAACCTTTCTACCACGATAAGCAGAAAGGTTTCACATAAATTTATACGGTAAACCGTTCTCTCATCTTTCAAAGTTTAAACTTTGTGTGAATTGGCACCTTTGCATAATTGCTGGTTGCCGGGCTTCATAGGGCACTTCCCTCCACCTCTCTTTATAAGAGCAACGTTATTAAGTTTTTTATTATGAATGTTACTTTAACATGCTAAATAGAAGACGTCAATCACTTTTTTAATATTTCATACAAAAATGGTACGGATTTAAATGCGTAAACCTTATTTATCACTTTTCCGTCGTCTGAAACGATTAAACAAGGTACACTTTCTATTTTCAAATCGTGGGCCAAGTCCTCTAAATAATTGATATTTGCCATTCCAAGAGGGAGGTCTGGTAATATTTTCTCAATCACTGTCAGCATTTTTTCCGCTACTTCGCAAGTGCCGCACATCGGTGTATATACAAAAAATGCGGTTTGGCCATATTGCTGCATATTTTGTTCCCATTGTTGTCTTGTCCATTGTTCCATCGTGCTGTCATCCTTCTTTAACTAAAAATTTCGATTGTATTAATAAATTCCGTAAAATTGCAGCCGGTGTTTTTTCCACTTCTACATATTTATGAGGTATGATAAGCTGTTTTGCTTCAGGGTATGCCCGCTTCATTATTTTTCTTAGCTTTTCACCATTTTTGTCTGCATCAAACATCGTCACTATTTCATGTTGCTCATAGTCTTCCAATAAATCAATTAGATCGACCTCGCTGATTGTTCCATTCGTGCAAATAATGTCCACTTCTTCAGCCAATATCGGAACTAACCTCATTTTATCGGCACGACCTTCCACAACAATGCATTTTCCCATACATACATGCTCCCTTCAACAATCACGATTATATATAGCATCAATTATTAAACACATTCTATGCCAAAATAGCGCGCATTGATGTCGCATCTTGCAGGATACTTTATTATTCATAAGAAAAACTTATTTTGCGCAAAGAGATGTCTATCCTTATGTGGATTCCCTTGAAAAACTTATACTCTCCCATTACCAAAAAAAGGCGGTGTTAAAAGTTTGCTTCTTTTAACCCTGCCTTTTCTTATTATTGTTCGATTAATGCAGCGTATGCGTCCGCATCCATTAATTCTTCAACTTCCGCTTCTTCCGTTAATTCAACAGTGATCATCCAAGCTGTGCCATATGGTGATTCATTCACGAATTCCGGATTGTCCAATAACTCTTCGTTAATTGCGACAACTTTGCCTGATAGCGGCGCATAAAGTTCAGAAACTGTTTTAACAGATTCCACACTACCGAATGGCTGATCTTTTGAAATTTCGTCGCCAACTTCCGGTAGCTCCACGAAAACGATATCCCCTAATTCAGATTGTGCGAAGTCTGTAATACCGATTGTCGCTTTGCCGTCTTCAATTTTTACCCACTCGTGCTCTTTTGAATAACGCAATTCTTTTGGTGTGCTCATCTGAAAACCTCCAAGTAATATGTAGTACATTCAAGTTCATTTTGCCATATTCCGTTCGGAAACACAATGCGATTCACTGTTTATTTCCAAGTTTCTAAGAAGTCAGACTCCTTAAATCCTAATGTTAATTTTTTGCCATCTGTTACGAGCGGACGCTTAATTAACATGCCATCCGATGCTAGGAGCTCCAATTGCTCATCCTCGGACATTGTCTCCAATTTATCTTTTAATCCTAATTCGCGGTATTTCATGCCGGATGTGTTAAAAAACTTCTTTAAAGGCATTCCGCTTGCTTCATAATAGGCTTTTAATTGTTCTTTGGATGGTGTTTGCTCAACGATATGAATATTTTCATACTGCACATCATTTTCTTCTAGCCATTTTTGCGCTTTTTTGCAAGTTGTGCATTTTGGATATTGGATGAATTTTACTGTCATAAAAGTGCTCCTCTTTACCATGGATTTTTCTTTTATTGTAACGGATATAATACGACAAATCAAAAATGCGTTTGTATTATTGGAGTTTTATCGGACTTGGTTTTTATTAGAAGATGTATGAGTATATTAGAACTTGATGGACGTATTTTAGAAGAATGTACTTACTTACTAGAAAACCCCAGGGGCATATTAGAAAAAAGACAGCTTATATTAGAACTTCCGAGATATATTAGATCATTTGAAATTATATTAGAACATTTTACGTTTTATTAGAAAATCCAATAGAAAAAACCGGGTGCCACGTCCTGCACCCGATTTCATTCGATTATTAAACTACATATTTCTCAGCATCAATTAGTTTCGCTGCTGCTTCACGTTTTTTCGGAATCAGGTTGTAAGGGTTGTTGCGCGTTAATTTACGTAAGGCCGATAAAATCATACGTGCATCATCGCCTTCAACTGAAGCGATTAATGTTTCTTTTGCTTCTTTTTCGATTTCCGCGAATGCTTCCTGGCAGAAAATTTGTGTGTAAAGAATTTTTTGTGCTGCTTTTTCTTCTCCGTCACGCTCGATTGCTTTTTGTGTACGGATTACTGCAGATTCCATTGCGTATAATTGGTTCGCAATGTTCGCGATGTTCACTAACAGCTCTTGCTCCGCATCCAGTTTTGCGCCGTAGCGTTGTGCTGCTGCACCTGCTGCAAGGACTGCAATCTTCTTCGCGTTTTTCACTAAATATTTCTCTTGCTCTAAAGCACCGCTGCCGATTTCTTCAGGCATAAGCATTAATAGTTCGTTTTGCAGCTCTTGTGCTACTTGTAATAGCGGTAATTCACCTTTTAATGCTTTTTTCATGAATGTGCCCGGTACGATCATACGGTTAATCTCGTTTGTACCTTCGAAAATACGGTTAATACGAGAATCGCGGTAAATGCGTTCCACTTCGTACTCCGCCATGAAGCCGTAGCCGCCGTGTAACTGAACTGCTTCATCCGCTACGAAATCCAGTGTTTCAGAACCGAATACTTTTGCGATCGAGCATTCAATTGCATACTCAGCGATTGCTGCCGCGATTGATTTGCCGTCTTTTTGCTCTTCGTCCGATAACTGGCTTAAACGATCTTCGAAGTAACCAACTGTACGATAGTTTAAAGATTCAGATGCATAAATGTGAGAAGCCATTGATGCGATCTTTTCTTTTGTAAGGTTGAAATCCGATAATTTCGTTTTGAATTGCTGACGTTGGTTCGTATAGGCAACTGCCAATTCAAATGCACGTTTTGATGCACCTACAGTACCTACTCCTAATTTATAACGTCCGATATTTAAAATGTTGAATGCAATAATATGACCGCGGCCTACT
Source organism: Solibacillus silvestris (assembly GCF_051967575.1). NCBI lineage: Bacteria > Bacillati > Bacillota > Bacilli > Caryophanales > Caryophanaceae > Solibacillus > Solibacillus silvestris. Next base: position 126,265 of record NZ_JBQCJW010000007.1, on the reverse strand, counting down.
TCACCTAACAGGTTTTCTACAGGCACTTCTGCATCTTCTAAAATCAATGTACGAGTTGAAGATGATTTAATACCCATTTTCTTCTCTTCCGGACCTACAGAAACACCCGGGAATGAACGCTCAACGATGAATGCAGTAAATTTATCGCCATCGATTTTTGCGTATACAACGAATACATCAGCAAAGCCTGCATTTGTAATCCATTGTTTTTCGCCGTTTAATACGTAGTGTGTGCCTGCTTCATTTAACTTAGCTGTCGTTTTAGCACCTAATGCATCCGAACCTGAACCTGGCTCTGTTAATGCATATGCTGCGATTAATGCACCTGAAGCCAGCTTCGGTAAGTACTTCGTTTTTTGCTCATGGTTACCGAATAGCACGATTGGCAATGAGCCGATTCCTACATGTGCACCATGCGTGATTGAAAAGCCGCCAGCCGGTGACATTTTTTCAGCGATCAATGCCGAAGAAATTTTATCTAAGCCCAAGCCTTCGTATTCTTCCGGTACATCAGCCGCCAGCAAGCCTAATTCACCAGCCGTTTTCAATAGACGTACAGAATGATCAAACTCATGATGCTCCAAGTTTTCAACTACCGGCAATACTTCATTTGTTACATATTCCTGAGTCGTTTGAGCAATCATTTTTTGCTCATCCGTGAAATCCTCCGGTGTAATTACACGATCGATTTCCACGTCCTCGATTAAAAAGCCGCCACCTTTAATAATGCTGTTTGTTGTTTGTGCCATTATAAATTCCTCCCTAGTTTCCTTTGTGATTTATTATTTCCCCAGACAATTAAAGTACTTCAAATACGCCTGCCGCACCCATACCGCCGCCGATGCACATCGTAACGACACCGTATTTGCCTCCGCGGCGTTTCAGCTCGTTAATTAATTTCACTGTTAAAATCGCACCTGTTGCACCAAGCGGATGACCTAAAGCGATAGCACCGCCATTGACATTCACTTTATCGATGTCGATACCCAATTCACGCACAACTTGAATCGATTGTGATGCGAATGCTTCGTTAATTTCCCATAAATCCACTTGATCTTGTGTAATTCCGGCGATTTCCAACGCTTTTGGCACAGCTACAATCGGGCCAATCCCCATTACTTCTGGTGGGACGCCTCCTACTGCAAAGCCTAAAAACTTCGCAAGCGGCTTCATTCCTTGCTTTTCAGCTTCTTCACGGTCCATTACAAGAACTGCCGCTGCTCCGTCCGAAGTTTGGGAAGCGTTCCCCGCAGTTACAGAGCCCTTCACATTAAATGCTGGGCGCAATTTTGCAAGACCTTCCATAGATGTGCCTGGACGTACCCCTTCATCCGTATCAAACACTTTTTTCTTTTCTTTTAACTGGTTGTTTTCATCGACATAATATTCCGTTACTTCAACCGGAACGATTTCATCTTTGAATTTGCCTTCTTTAATCGCTTTTTCAGCTAATTCATGTGAGCGTACAGCGAAGGCATCCTGATCTTCACGGCTCACATTGTAGCGATTCGCCACTGCTTCAGCTGTATGGCCCATGCCGATATAATATTGAGGCGCTTCTTCTGCCAATTTAGGGTTTAAGCGCACTGTATTGCCTGTCATCGGAATCATGCTCATCGATTCCGTGCCTCCTGCAATAATCGCTTTTGAATGGCCAAGCATAATACGCTCTGCTGCATAGGCAATTGTTTGCAAGCCCGATGAACAGAAACGATTTACTGTTAATGCTGGTGTTTCATCTGGAAGCCCTGCCAATGCGCCAACTAAGCGGGCAACGTTCATCCCTTGCTCAGCTTCCGGCATCGCACATCCCATAATTAAATCATCAATCGGACCTTCATAGCCCGCACGTTTTAACGTCTCTTTGACTACTACTGCACCAAAGTCATCTGGACGAGTGTTCGCAAGTGTTCCTTTTTTCGCACGTCCGATTGGTGTTCGTGCTCCTGCAACGATTACGGCTTCACGCATAGTAATGTTTCCCCCTTGTGATGGCCAGCAAGCAAACTCGGAATCTACTTGCCGGCGAAATATTTGAATTGAGAACAGTTCAAGTTATTAATTGCGTAATGGTTTGCCTTTTACGAGCATATGCTGCATACGCATTTGTGATTTCTGATCTGCGACTAGTTCCAGGAATGCCTGTTTTTCCAGATTCAATAAATACTCTTCTGATACTTCAGTTCCATATGGCACTTTACCGCCTGCAATGACATATGCAAGTTTTTTCGCGATTTTCAAGTCATGCTCTGTAATGTATCCAGAATCAAACATGCCTTGTGCGCCTAATAATAATGTTGCATAGCCCGGTGCGCCAACTACTTTCACAGAGCCTTTTACTGGCGGTGTATATCCTGCTTCCGCGAGTGCAAGTGCCGTTTGCTTCGCATCATAAATCAAGTGATCCGGGTTTACGGAAATTCCATCCGCGAAGTTCAGGAAGTTGTTTTCGCGCGCTTCTTCACCCGAAGTAGAAACTTTCGCCATTGCAATCGTTTCGAAAACTTTATTTGCGATTTGCTGGTAATCTACTTCCACGCCATGCGGCAAGCCTTTAATGAATTTTTCATAAAGTGCTAGGTTACCACCACCGCCTGGGATTAAACCAACCCCTACTTCAACAAGACCCATATATGTTTCTGCCGAGGCTTGGATATGCGCTGCCGGCAAGCATACTTCCGCCCCGCCTCCCAGTGCCATTTGGAACGGTGCCGCAACAACTGGCTTTGTGGAGTATTTAATACGGCGCATCGCTTGCTGGAATGATTTAATAACGAAATCAAGCTCGAAAATATTATCGTCTTGCGCTTCCATTAAAATCATAGCAAGGTTGGCGCCTACACAGAAGTTTTTGCCTTGGTTTCCGATAACGAGACCTTTAAAGTTTTTTTCGACTTCATCAATCGCATAGTTAATCATTTGTATAATATCCAAACCAATTGCATTTGATTTCGAGTGGAATTCAAGCAAGGCAATTCCATCCCCCAAATCGATTAAACTCGCTCCTGAATTTGCCTTAATAACGCCATGCTTTTTCTTGTAGCGCTTTAAATCAATCGCTTTGTCATTTACAGGCACTTTTACATATTCAGCCCCATTGTAATAGGCCAGATCGCCGTCGATTTCTTTGTAGAATGTTGTGAAGCCTTTATCTAGCAAACCTGATACGAATGCCGGAATTTCACGGCCTTCCGCTTTCATTTTTCCGACTGATTTTTCAACCCCGATTGAATCCCACATTTCAAATGGACCTTGTGCCCATCCGAATCCCCATTTCATCGCATTGTCGATTGCCAAAATATCATCCGCAATTTCGCCGGTAAGCTGGGCAGAGTAAATTAATGTAGGAGCAAATGAGTTCCATAAAATTTCGCCTGCCCGGTCATTTGCATAAATTAATACTTTTAGTTTGCCGCCTGGGCCTTTTGCTTGTTTTGCCATTTCCAGTGATGGTGCTGCTAGCTTTGTAGATGGCTCATATTCAAATGTCGATAAGTTTAATTGAAGGATTTCTTTTCCTTCTTTTTTGAAGAAGCCTTGGCCTGATTTAGCGCCTAACCAACCATTAGTAATCATTTTGTTTAAAATTGGCGATTCTTCAAATACAGCTTGCTCCGCGCCAGACGTTTTATCGTATACGTTTTTCGCCACATGCGCGAACGTATCGAGACCGACAACATCCAATGTACGGAATGTCGCGGATTTCGGACGCCCGATTAGTGGGCCTGTCACAGAGTCGACTTCACCTACAGAATAGTTGCGTGCCACCATTTCCTGCATCGTTACGAGTAAACCATAAGTTCCGATGCGGTTGGCGATGAAGTTTGGTGTGTCTTTAGCAACGACCACCCCTTTACCGAGCACATCCTCACCGAACGATTGCATAAAGCTAACAACTTCCGGCTTCGTAGTGTTTGCCGGGATGACTTCCAGTAATTTTAAATATCGCGGCGGATTAAAGAAATGCGTGCCAAGGAAGTGTTCTTGGAAATCTTCAGAGCGTCCTTCCGCCATTGCGTTGATGCTTACCCCTGATGTATTTGAAGAAACGATTGTCCCCGGCTTGCGAACAGCATCAATCTTTTCAAATAAACCTTTTTTAATATCCAATTTTTCTACAATAACTTCGATAATCCAGTCAACATCTTTCAGTTTTTCCAAATCATCGTCAAAGTTGCCCGGTGTAATTAATGCTAGATTTTTTTTCGCCGAAAGTGGTGCCGGCTTTTGTTTTAATAATTTTTGCATTGCCGTATTGGCAAAGCGATTTTTTACAAATTTTGAATCAAGCGTCAAACCTTTTGCCTCTTCATCTTTTGTAAGCTCGCTTGGTGCAATGTCTAATAATAACGTAGGAATCCCGATATTTGCTAAATGTGCTGCAATCCCTGATCCCATTACCCCTGAACCTAAAACCGCTACTTTTTGAATTTTGTAAGTCACGAGCACTTCCCCCTTCTCCCTTGAATGAACAGTCATTCATTTTAAGTTTAAAAAAAAACTTCAAACAGCTTTTCTGTTCTTAGTGTAGATTATTTTGACAATTTACGCAATAATTTTCTCATAAATTTGAATAAAATTATTATTCTTATATTTTTAAAGTATGCTAAACCTTTTCCTAAGCTTAATTACTTTTCGTAATCTGCCTATTTCGTGTACAATGGGCAATAAGGAGCGTGAATAAAATGCAAGAAATTACAACAATTGAACAATTTACAGAACTGACAACTACGAATAAGCCGGTAATCATTAAATTCTTTGCTGGCTGGTGTCCTGACTGCACACGTATGGATATGTTTATCGATCCGATCATCGAGGCGTACAACCAATATGACTGGTATTCTATTAACCGCGATAACTTCCCGGATTTAGCCGAGAAATATCAAGTGATGGGTATCCCCTCATTATTAATCTTTAAAAATGGAGAGAAATTAGCACACTTGCATAGTGCCAATGCTAAATCGCCTGCACAAGTTGAAGAATTTTTAAACGCGCAAGCCTAATATGGAAAGTATATCTGGAAATTGATTTTTGGATTTCCCTCTTAACACAGAGGCGAGGCTTTTCAGCAAATATCAAATATAGGGGGCTTGTATTAAAAGTTAAAAAGACAGTTAATACAAGCCCCCTTTTCAATTAGTTCGTCTCAATCGTTAAAATAGCTGTCGGTTCAAAATCAAGTTTTATAACTTCATGTGTGTGATTGCCATGCACTTCGTATATTTTTTGGAAACTCGGCATTGAAACAAAAAGACTATTATTCGCTTTGAATAATATTGGCGCTTCTTCATCAAGATTGAATGGATTAAATGCGGAAATTGTCAGCCTAATTGAAGCAGTTGTCATATCAACCGCATAAATATTGCCATCTTCCGCTAATATATACGCTATATCATCATGCGTTACGAGTGTTGCAGATTTATATGCGCTCGGTAATTGAACTAGTTTTAGTTCGGCAGTTTTACCGTTAATAATGCCTACTTGATTTTGCGCTTCGTTTTCAACTGAATAATTTGTAAAGAAATAATCGCTGCCATTAGCATGCTTTACCGTTGAAACACGGGCTTTTGAATTTGGCATTATGATATCAGTCGATTCATTATTCGCAACATTATATAATACTACTTTTCCGACACAACCAAATGCCAATTTTTCATTTGCGCCCTTTCCGCTATATGCCGTTCCATGTAATCCTTCGCAGCTATTTGTAATGATTCTTTTATCTTGTCCTGCCTGATCGACTACTTTTACGCCATTTGGTAATGCGTTCCCTGCTTTTTCGATAAACGTTACGGCTAGTTCCCCTGTTGATAAAGGTACTGCTGCTCCATGATGAGGCAGTCCTTCATAATAAAAATCCAATTCGAGTTGATCCACTGAAAGGTCCTCATTTAAAAACACATCGACTTTTCCACTGCCATCATTGAATATTGCAGTACGCCCTGCATGGCTAATCATATGTGCCGGCTTATTTGCCTCAATTTCTGTGTTGGCTATAACTGGATCTTTTGAGTACGTATGTAAATGGTCACCATGATCCTCTGCGTAAATTCCGGAATCAATTAATGTATAGGAATCATTATTTACTGCATCTCGCGCAAATACATATCGCCCTTCACTTGCCATAGTAAAAGCGCTTTGTCCAATATTAAATTGCTTTAGTTGCTCAAAATTCCCATCTAATATGAACACTTTATCCGTTGAGCTGACTAAATATCTCGTTTCACTTTCCTCATGATGACTTGGTTCATCTGTATGCTGTTGCTCTTGCTGTTGCTCTTGCTCATGAAGTTCTCCATGCGCCTGTACTGACTTCTCCTTTTGCTCGACTTGCTTCACTTCTTCCGTATTACATGCTGCTAAACTTAAAATTATTGCTGCCGAAATTGAAAGTACTTTCAAATTTGATATTTTCATATGCTCACTCCTAAATAGTAATTATTACGTTTTATAATGTAACTTACACAAAAACATTTTGTCAATACAAATAGTAATTATTACGATTTATTTTTTTCCTATTACTCTAGTTTGTATAAATAAACAATACATATTACAATGGATTACATGTAAATTTTTCAGCAGGAAGGAAACGGATATGACTTCAGATCAACGAAAAAAATTGGCATTACTAATGCTCAATATGTTTATTGCTGTAGGGAGCTTCGGGATTATTATTCCGATTATACCCGCCTATTTAAAAGAGCTCGGGCAAGGCGGGACGGCAGCAGGTTTAATTATTGCGATTTTTGCATTCGCACAATTTTTAGTCTCTCCAATCGGAGGGAAATGGACGGATAAATATGGTCGCCGTCCGCTTATTAATATTGGGCTGCTTACATTGGCGATTTCGATGTTTATTTTTTACTTCGCTAATTCGATTTGGCTGCTTTATTTATCGCGTGCAATCGGCGGGATAGGCTGTGCATTTTTAATTCCGGCCATTTATGCATATGTTGCGGATATTACGACAATGGATCAACGGGCAAAAGGAAATAGCTTCATTTCTGCCGCTATGTCGTTAGGTATTGTTATCGGACCTGGCATCGGCGGCTTTTTGGCAGATTACGGATTGAAAACACCGCTTCTTGTCTCGGCGATTGTCGGTTTACTTGCATTTATCGTTTCGTATTTCACACTAAAAGAAAGCCTTACAGAGAAAATTGAAATACCGCAAAGTGAAAATCAGTCTATGATAAAAGATATTGTTTTATCCGTGAAAAAACCATTTTTCATCCCGTTGATTATTACGCTTATTATGAGCTTCGGTTTAATGGCATACGAGACCGTTCTTGGGCTTTATGTCGACGATAAATTTGGCGCAACACCGCAGGAAATCGCCTTTATGGTGACGGCAACTGGTTTAGTCGGTGTCATTATGCAATTATTTGTTGTCGATTGGATCGTAAAAACAATTGGGGAATTGAATGTTTTAAAATTATTTTTAATCGTTACAGCTTCAGGTTTCCTGCTCTCGATCATCGCGGGGAGCTATGCGATGTTCTTTGCGATTTCCTTATTGATTTTCCTTGCAACTTCAATTTTACGTCCGGTATTAACGACATTGATTTCTAAAATGGCAGGCAATGAACAAGGCTTTGCAATGGGCATGAACAATGCGTATATGAGCATCGGCAATATTTTAGGGCCTCTTCTGGCAGGCGCGCTTTATGATATAGATATTTTGTATCCATTTATCGCAGGTCTTATTATTTTATTGTTGACGATTATTTTTACATTTATGTGGAAAGGCGCTAAGCATCAAAAGACCGCATTACAGGAAGGTAACTAACTGTAACCCTTATCGGATATGGTGCTTGGTGTTCCTTAATGGCTGCCAGCTGGCGAATGGGATACGCCGCCCCGGTCACGAAGCGATCAACACCGCTCCAAAGGATTCTAGCTGGATTCCATGTGCGAGTGCTGTGTATTCAGGCGGAAAGCTTTAGTGATGCAAAATATGTAATTGCTTTTATTCGTTTAAGCAGCTAATTTTTCACAGACGAAAACTGCCCCAAATGTTTGAGGCAGTTTTCTTTTTTTATTTGGAATTGTCTATTTCCTCAATTTTATCGGCTAATTTCCGCAAACGGTCCGCCAATGCTGCGGGGATTTTGAATAGTGTAATTGTATTACTGACCACATCATTTTTCATCACGAAGCTTTCTTGGTCTCTTTCTTTTAACCATAGCTCCAGCCTTTCCCTCTTTCCATTTTTATATTCGATATCGATCATAAAATCCGATGTCCCTAAACTAATGTACTCATCATTCACTGTTGCTTGGCTGAATAATTCATTTATCTTGTCTAAATCTTCCTCTAATATATATGCATATGTCCCAATACCGCCAATTTTATAAATTCCCATTGATTGGATCTCATCGTCCAGTAAAACATCACTGATTTGAGGCATATCTTCAAAAGCGAACGGTATTATGTATTCAATACCTTTTTCATCTACAAGGATACGCGGGGCGATTCGGGTTAATGTCCAGCTAAAGCCGTCATCTCCTGTTATGAAATATTGATTATCCTTTGTTTTGATTTGAATATTCGTATATTGCTCTTCAACTAACTCACCTGCGAGCGATCTGCCTCCGTAATAAATTTTATCTTTATTAAAAGTATAAATCAGTTGATCATTATATCGATGCGCTAATGACATGTCGGTGAAATGCTCTGGTTTTGCCTCAAGCATACCGATTTTACTATAATCCATTAACACACCATGTGCCGTAAATTGATAATAAGTCGAAATTTGTTTCAAATCTTCCGTATACTCTACAAGCAGGTGTTTACCTATACTTTCTGCATGATAAAAATCAGATGGATTTATCAGGTTTGCATGTTCAAAAATATTTGCATATATAAGCTGACCTTGCTTAGTTGTAATCACTTTCGGCTCACTGCCACTTGAAAATAATACAGGTTCGTCATGAAAATCAGAAGCAAACGTCATTACATGCGGGCTTTCAAGTTCCCCTGTCACGATTTGATAGTTCCTTTTATCATTCCGGTAAATATATGTCGTTTCAATCGTTTCACTATCGACAAAGAAAAATTGCTGATTATTGCCGGTAATAAATTGTGTCGGTCCATCACTTGCAATATTCAAGTCAAAACGTTCCCCGCCGGGCGTTTCAAACACTCGCCAAATTCCCTCATCCGTTGGGATTTGATACAGTGTATGGCCATTTACTGTTTGAACGGTTGCTTCCTCTAGATCTAGCTCTATGTTTTCCAATACTGGAGCGTATGGTGCTACTTTATATTCTAATGTAAATTCCTTTGGCAGCTCAGCCTCTACCTCATAGAATCCCATAGGTTGTGTCATATCGAGCTCAATTTTTACAGTCTCTTTGTTAATGATGAGCTCCTCTAAGAAGTTGGAGTCATTTGTCTGCAACCTTATAAATAATGTGATTGCTTCTTCTGTCTCTATTGTTTTTATCACTTCGATTGGCTTTTTGAAATCAAATATGGAATAGCGTATGAATGCCTGCTCACTATTGACTAAAGATACTTTCGCTAAAGCTTTTTTGTCATGCTGGTTGATTGCACCATAAAAATCAGCAATTAGCTGTTCATGATTCGCGGCTAAATACTCCGATTCGATTTCAACAGCTTGTTCACTTTGCTCCGGTATGAAATACAGTATTCCACCAATCGTAAACATTAGCAGCACGACAATGACCGGCTGCAAAAAAGGAATCGGCTTTTTCCTGCGTTTTTTTCCGTGTAAAATTTTTTGCACATAAGCCTCATTCATCATCGCATCTTCCCCTATCGTTTCATCAATAGCTTTCTTTACTTGAGAATTCGTCATCCCACGCACCTCCCTCTAACGTCGATTTCAGCTTTTCACGACCCCGTCTTAGCCTCGTTTTCACCGTATTGTCCGAGCAAGACAGCAGTTCGGCAATTTCAGCAATTTTCAGCTCTTTGTAATAATATAAAATGATGGCTTCCCGGTATTTCACAGGTAAATCGAGAACAGCTTTTCCTAGAGCACGATTTTCCGATATAGTAAGTACTTGCTGCTCCGTTGACTTGCCGCCTTGGAAAATTTGCTGTATTTTATTCGTTAATACCGTATTTTTATAGCTCCAGCTGCGTAAATAATCATAGCTGCGGTTGATTGTCATACGATATAAATACGTGCGGTAACTCGCTTCGCCGCGATATTGCCCACGCTGTTCAAACGCCTTCAACAGCACGTCCTGCACGACATCCTCTGCCGCTTCTTTATTTTTCACATATGTATAGGAAAGCCGCAGCAATTCTTCACCATGTGTCCGAATAAATTGCTCAAGCTGCATTTTCGAACCTCCTTTTCAATTCGTTAACCGTTAGACGGAGCTGTTTTAATTTTAGTTTCAAACAGGAAAGGATTATTTTTGCTTCAATTGGGTATATGATAACTTTATAACACACTGGAGGTAATGAGTATGCGAGTATTATTAAATGTAAATGGCAGGTCACAGTATGGTTCGGACATCCGGCCTGAATATCAAAACTCAGCATGCGGCCCGACGACTGCACATGTAATTTTGAATTATTTATGCGAGGATGAAACGATACGCACAAAGGATGTAAATGATCTGTATAAATTTTTGGGCGGCACGAAAATCGGGCTGTTCAAATGGAGAATGATAAAAAACTTGCGCCGATTGCTTGGGGAAAACTGGTGTATCGAGGAATGCACACTAACACAGGCAATCGAGCAACTGCGGGCGGGAAATCCGGTTGCGATGAAGTTTGATGTGTATTTCACCGGGCAGTTCCTAAAAAATTATACACCTCTTTATAAGTATCATTGGGTACCGTTGATCGGGTACGAGATTAAAAACAATGAACTTTATTTAACTATACATGATAATGGCGGCCGTAACCGTGACAGTCAAGTACGAACATTTAAATACGATGACAACCGCAAAATTTTGAGCTTTGTGAAAATCGAGAAGGAGCAGCATTAGCATTTATGCTAGTGCTGTTTTCTTTTTCTGAATAAATGATAAGTTAATTGACTATTACTGTAAAAAAACTGTGAGGATATATTATGAAATCAGTTGGCTCTATTAGTCTTTTACATATTATTTTCTTAACGATGACATTCATCGGGTTGAAAAATCATGTCACGATTATTCCTTCTTTATTAAACGGAGCTGGCAGAGACGCCTGGTTTTCTGTCATTTTTTCAGTATTGCCTATCATTCCATGGCTGATCCTGCCTTTGCTTACAGTAAAAAAAATTAAAGATGAGTCGCTTCGCATGTATTTGCAAAACAATTATCCGAAGCTTGGGAATGTACTCATATATATCATTGCTTTTTACTTAATACTCATGGCGGTTGTTACAATGCATGAAACATTGCAATGGGTTTCAACAACTTTTTTAATCCAAACTCCTCCTTTGCTTTTATTTTCGTTCTTTGCAGTTGTATGTTTCTTACTGGCGGCATCCTCCATAATGACAATCACAATGGTTAATGTTGTCGTCTTGCTTGTCGTGGTGGTCCTTGGATTCTTTATCGCCTTTGTCAATATACAGGTGAAAGACTATGCATTACTGCTGCCTTTTTTCGAGCATGGCGTGAAACCGGTTTTCATATCAATGCTGTACCCCGCTTCCGGCTTTGTAGAGCTTTATTTACTCGTTTTTATTCAGCATCATTTTAAGACTAAGCTTAAATTAACGCATTTATTGATCATGCTCTTTTTACTACTAGGATTAACACTAGGCCCATTAGTGGGAGCAATTGCCGAATTCGGACCAGCTGAAGCTGCTAAACAGCGGTATCCTGCCTATGAAGAATGGCGAATTGCCACAATCGGGAGCTTTATAAACCATATCGATTTCTTTTCTATTTACCAGTGGCTGACAGGAGCATTTATCCGGATCGGTTTTATACTATTCATAATAATCGAACTATTAGGACTCACTGGCCAAAAGAAGAAAATTTGGGCATATATTTTCCCGATTTTTGTTTTTTGCTCGCTGCCTCTTTTTTTACTCAATGACAGTATATTCAGCAAGTGGAAAGGGCAATATTTTTTAATAAGTACTACATTATTCTTTTTCGTACTTTCAATTATTCTCTTTATATTAGTAAATCGAAAAAATAGACGAAAGTTGGAATATAATGATTGAATATGCTGCCTTAAAAAAGCTATTTGATAATTGTGCTGATATTCGCTTTCAAACATTTGACTTTCCTGCAAGCGACGTTATGCTCATCACTTGTGAAGCGATGACAGATAATCATTTATTCAATGAAGTAGTCGTCCCCCGACTAAAAGTGGTATGCCATCAAAAAGAACAATTTGATGAGGAAGTTTTAATGCAGAAATTGCATCTTCCCCAGCTACAGAAAATTGACGATCTGCAAGAGGCTGTTACGAATGTGTTTAGCGGATTTGTTCTAATTTATGTTGAAAATTTAAAGATTTTATTATGCAGCAATATCGAAAATAAGCCGAATCGAAGCCCTGAAGAGACAAGCTTGGAAGTACTTATTAAAGGTCCGCGTGATAACTTCATTGAAGATTTAGGTGTCAATATTGCGCTTATCCGGAAACGCCTGCCTACGAATTCGTTAAGTGTTGAGAAATTAACAATCGGAGCACGTTCAAAAACAAATATGGCTATTCTGTTTTTTAATGACATTGCGGATTTATCGATTTTAAAACAATTAAAAAAGCAACTGTCAGCAATCGAAACTGATGTTATTATAAGTGGTGAATTAATAATGGAACGGTTGAATAAAGTTTCATATTTCATCCCTTTAAATGATACAACTGGCCGTCCTGATTTTGTGGTGCAATCCCTCGTTACCGGACGCTTCGTCATTTTGGTGGACGGGATTGCATATGCAATTATCACACCCATCAATATTCTAGTATTACTTAAAACCGGAGAGGACAATGACTTTCCTCCGATATTCAGTTCAGTGGAACGATTACTGCGTTTATTCTGCATATTAATAGCATTTTTACTCCCGGCTTTCTGGCTTGCGCTGACGACATTCCATCAAGAGCAGCTTCCCATCCAATTGCTTGCGACTGTTGTCCAGGCCAATACGGGCTCGCCGCTGCCTGCAGCTTTAGAAATGCTTGGGATGCTTTTTATGTTTGAGTTATTTCGTGAAGCGGGCTTGCGCCTACCGAGTATTTTAGGTGGAACGATCAGTGTTGTAGGTGGATTGATTATAGGCGACGCAGCCATCCGGGCAGGGATTACAAGTCCCGCCATGATTGTGGTTATAGCTACTTCAACGATTGCCACCTTTACACTTGTCAATCAGTCCTTCGTTACGACGATCAGCATGCTGCGAATTGTATTTATTATTATTACATCGGCTTTCGGGCTTTTTGGTTTTTTCCTATCGATCTATGTTTGCCTTGTCTATATCGCGAATATCCGTATTTATGGTGTTCCCTATTTAAATATAGCAGCCGATTTGAGCTGGGATAATATAAAAATGTCCCTATTCCGTCCGCCGTCAAATTCGAGCACGAAACGCCCAGAATTATTAAATGTTAAAGATAAAACAAAGGAAAAAACAAAATGAAGAAGTTACTCTTATTTCCATTGTTGCTTTTACTTGCCGGCTGCTGGGATACAAACCAGCCTGAACGTATGTATTATTTACTTGGCCTGGGAATCGATTATAAAGAAGGTCAATATGAAATTTATAGTCAGGTTGTTGCTTTCACTAATATTGCCAAAAGCGATCAGCCGAATCCTGAAGCAACACAGGCTGAAGTTGGGATGGCCAAAGGAAGAACATTTGATGAAGCGTTTTTCAATTTATATCAAACGATGGATGAGCGCTTTTTTTTAGGGCATTTAAGCTATGTTCTCTTTTCGGAAACTATCGCAAAGGAAAATAAAGTGGAACCTATTATCGATTCCTTTATCCGCTACAGGGAATTGAGGTATACGACTTGGGCTTATATTACAGACTCACCACTCAAGGAAGCTTTGCTCATCACCCCCATTATCAATAAATCCATCACCCTTTCAAAGTTGTCCGACCCGCTCAGTTCCTATAATCAGTCATCACGAATCCGTCCCATCCAATTTCGTGAGCTGATGATTCATTTGAATGAACCGAGTCACGAAGCCAAAATACCATTGGTTGAAATTAGCGAAAACTGGTCAAAGGAAGATGGACCTGATCCGGTTTATTCATTTAAAGGCATAAGCACTCTCGGTAAGAACACTGGTTTTAAAGGAAATTTATTAGGCGACGATATAAACGGTATTCAATGGCTCAATAATAAAACAGAACGCTCAGATATTACCGTTAAAACGGAAGAATTTGAAGAATTATATACAACGACAACCGTTGACGAAGTGCGTTCTAAAATTACACCAATTGTTTCCGAAAATAATGTGCAGTTTGATTTACAAGTTCAATTGGTTGTTCAGACAAATGAAATGCTTAATGAACATAAAATGGAATTATTAGAAAATAAAATTGAGCAGCAAGTAAAAAAAGAAATAAAGCAAACCTATAAAGCTTCATTACAATTTGATGCCGATATATACCGGTTCTCTGAGATATTGTACCGAAAAGATTTGAAAACGTGGAAAAAGTATGAGCAGGATGGAAAAATTCCTCTTAACGAGTCTACTATTCGGAAAGTGGATGTGGAGCTTGTAAAGGTCAAAGGGGAGCGTATCATTTCACATTAAAAAGAGGTTGCGCTAATGTGCGCAACCTCTTTACATTTATTTATAAATAGAACGTGCATGCTTCGCAATAAGTCGATAGCCTCGCTGTTCAACATGATCAAACAGCTCCGGAGCATAGGGAGATAATGCTAATTGATTTAATTCAATATCAATCGGTACTTCACAATGGATTGTAGCCAATTGATGCGATAAACGGAGCATTGCTTCATTTTCGCTGATCTTAATTCGTTGACCCGGCTTTAATGTTGGCAATGCTTCTAATACGCCATCAATGGAACCGTGATTTTGAATGAGCTGTAACGCTGTTTTCGGACCTATTCCCTTCACACCGGGATACCCGTCACTCGTATCTCCCATAAATGCTTTTACTTCCGCAAATTGTTTTGGTGCAATGCCATATTCCTCAACAAATCGGCTTTCCGTATAAACATCGTACTCTGTATAGCCTTTTTTCGTAAAGGCAATTTTTGTCGAAGGATTTAATAATTGCAGTAAATCTTTATCACCGCTAATGACGGTAATTCGGGCCTCGTCTTTCCACTTTTCAATCATTGAGCCGATTAAATCATCTGCCTCAAGACCTTGTGTACCGAAATTTTGCCACCCGATCATTTCCGAAACTTTCTTAGCCAAATCGAATTGCGGCAGCATCTCTTCCGGTGGTGCAGGTCTATTCGCCTTATAGCCATCGTATAGGTCATTTCGGAACGTGACCGCGCCCATATCCCAGCATACCGCCAAATGCGTAGGCTGCATCAGATTTTGTGCTGTCAATACATGGCGGGCAAAGCCTTGAACACCGTTTGATGGTGTCCCGTCATCTAAACGTATAAACTGATTCATTGCGGCTGATGCAAAAAATGAACGAAACAACAGTGCCATTCCGTCAACTATTAATAAATGTGGTTTTGTCATAATAAATCTCCTCTTTTGCTACTAGACATTTATTATAGCAAACTTATTGATCGAAATGGGCTTGCAAACATTTATGCATTCGGCTTTAAATATTCGATAATACGATTTACATCATGACTAAAAATACGGTCCTCCTTCATAGCAGGCGCTAATTTCCGAAGGTCATTCCACTTAGCATAAAGCTTCGGCGACATTTTGCCGGCACCTCGGTATTCCACTGCTTGTGCTGCACAAAATGCTTCAATCGCCAAAACATTCCGGACATTGGCAATAATCATTCGCGCGTGGCGAGAACCGGTTGTTCCCATTGATACATGATCTTCCTGATTGGCAGAAGACGGGATGGAATCGACCGATGCAGGGTGTGCCAATGTTTTATTTTCCGATACTAGACTGGCCGCACTATATTGCAAAATCATCGCTCCTGATTCAAGCCCGGGATTCGCACTTAAAAATGCAGGCAGCCCTTCGTTTAATTGCGGGTTTACTAATCGTTCAATCCGGCGCTCCGAAACATTGGCCAACTCCGCCATGCCGATTTTCAGAAAGTCCATTGCAAACGCAATCGGCTGTCCATGGAAGTTCCCCCCCGAAATGACTACATCACCGTCATCAAAAATGAGCGGATTGTCCGTTGCCGCATTCATTTCAATTTCCAGCTTTTCTTTGACATAATTCAGGACTTGCCAGCTCGCACCATGTATTTGCGGGATACAGCGAAGTGAATACGGGTCCTGCACTCGCTTTTCGCCTTGATGTGTGATGAGCTTGCTGTCCTTTAACCAGTCACGCATACGTTCTGCAACAGCCATTTGTTCTTGCATGCCGCGTGCTTCATGAACAGCAGGATGGAATGCATCGATAATGCCGTATAAACTTTCCATCGTCATCGCTGCAATCCACTCACTCGCATAAGCCAGTTTTTCAGCCTCGATATAATTGACTACACCTTGTGCCGTCATTGCCTGTGTCCCGTTAATTAAAGCCAGGCCTTCTTTCGCCTGCAGTTCGATTTTCGGCAGTCCCCGACGTTCAAATACTTCATGTGACGAGCGTTGTACACCATTTACAAACACATCCCCTTCCCCGATAACCGCCAGTACTAAATGAGAAAGCGGTGCTAAATCTCCGGATGCTCCGAGCGAACCTTGCTGAGGAATAACAGGAATGACATCTTCATTGATCATCCATAATAAACGTTCAAGAACTTCCATTCGAATACCTGATAACCCTTTTAATAATGCATTTAACCTTAGTACCATCATTGCTTTTGCAACTTGTTCCGAAAACGGTTCTCCAAATCCGCATGCATGCGAGCGGATTAAATTAACTTGCAGCTTGCTTACTTCCTGCCCGGCGATTTTCACATCACTAAACTTTCCGAATCCTGTATTGATTCCGTATACGGTTTTATCCTGCTGCACGATTCGTTCCACTGCTTCGCGGCTTTTTACAACACGCGCCTTCGCTTCTTCTGCAATTCCGACTTTTTCCCCGCTATATAAAATACGCGCTAATTGCTCCATCGATAAATTTTGTCCATTTAATTGAATCATCTGCCCCACCCTTTTCCAATCATTCTACTCTCTTAAATTTATTATTCTACAAATAACTGTTTATTGCTACTTATTTTTATCGAATTTTTCTTTTTTTATATAATAAATACTTATTTTACTAGGTTTTATTCAATTATTCCTTTAAAATTCACTTCCACACTAACACAGCAATTCACTAATGATTTAGTATTTTATTATAGTAAAGCAATGAAGTGACGGAAAAATTATAGATCTTTTAAATTTGGAAATCTATGAAGCTCGCGCAGAAAATCAAGTATTTAAAATGTGAAGTTTCCCATTGCTGCCAATGTGTCTGGATAGTTGAAGAATATTCGGGAAAGATACTTATAAAAAAGGTCGGTGTGCTTTATTGAAAAAAAACTTCTGCATCATTTTTTGTATGCTTATTCTCGCAAATACTACCGCTGTTTTCGCGAATCAGGGAGCAACGAGCCAATATTCCATTGATGCAAAATCAATTAATCCAGCCAGCCGAATTGTTGAGCAAAAAAAGAATAACAGTAAATCTTTTCTGGAACAATTGATGGCGCACTCATTGGAGCATTCAAATGTTCAATACATTAAAGTTGAAAATGCTTCCGGGTTTCAGCGTGTGTTCAGCATCAATGATGGCTTTCAGGAACGGGTGCTCAGAAAGGTGATTTACTGGCTTAATAACTCGGAACCGGTGAATGGTACACTGGAAATAGGGGCATCTTCAGAAAATCCATCCAATAAATTGACGCTAAAATCGGCAACTGATGAAGTGATCACGATTGAACCCGCTTATACATGTACAGCTGACAAGAAACGCAATACCTGCACGGCCAAAGAAGGAGAAGTCATCATTTCGGAAAATGGGCAAAAGCTGCGATTAAAATCACAATCTCTTTATGACTGGATCATGGTGGGGTGGAGGAAAGAAGTAGACGGGCCTACTAAAGAGGAGTTGCTTGAAGAAGCATTGTTTACACGTTATTTATACCATTTAGGCCCATCTTATTCGGAATTTTTTATGTGCCCAAAAATCGAAATTGAGCCTATTGATGGAGATCCTAGAAGACACCGTATTTACGGAAGCGCTTTAAACTATTCTGGGCACCACGGCGGAGATTACGATAAACTCACTTTTTCCGTAAGTGATTCCAACTTGACAGGATTACAAGTGACAAATATTAAAATAAAGAAGCATATTTCCGAAGAGGAAAGCGAAAAACAATGCAGGACATTTGATTGAATACAGTTTTGCGAGTGGAGTGTTTCTTTCAAAAAGGAAACGCTTCTTTGTTTATTTCATTTCAGTAAAATCAAAGGATAGCATAGCCTGCTTCATCTTTTCTTCTTAAAAAAGAGACCCTGCTAAGGATCTCCCCATTCATTTTGTTCGTTTCATATCCCTTATTGCCTGGATCGATAACCGTACAAGTAAAATCGCACATAGAAATAACCCTAAATAGGCAGCTGTATTTAAATAGACCGCATAGGCATTATGAATAAATTGCGAAATTGCAAGAAGGGCGACGGATATAATACCGAACGTAATGCCGACGAACAGCAGCACAAATCTTGAAAACAGCTGTGTAACAAACATCGAATTCGCTTTATCGGAAAAAATATCATGATGCAATATGATTTTGCCGCTCTCGGCTTTTTTAAACAATTGGTCAAGGCGACGCGGAAGCTTCCGCAAATTCGGTAATAATAATGCAAGTTCTTCCTCGATAAATTGTTTTGTTTCGATAGGCTTTTTAAATGGCTTCAATAAACTGGATTTTAAATAATCATTGGAGAAATCTTTCACTTCACTGAAAATCCCAAAGCCAGGGCAAATGATGGATAGTGTGCCATCAAGTGTGACAATTGCGCGTAATACTACATTCACCGCGGGATAAAAATGGAGGCCGAACTCCCGGACGACGGAGAAAATCGAATACATAAGCTCATCTGTCGGAACACTCGAAACGTAATTGATCTTCAATAAAATTTGACTGATTGCCTGCTCCATTTCCTGACGATTGATTTCTTCTGCGTTTTCAACAAGTTGGCTAATTCCGTCAACAACAAGCGCTGCATCATTTTGATGAATGCCGACTAAAAAATACTTCAGGCCATCTTGCTGATGTGCCGCCAAACGGCCCACTGCACCGTAATCCAGTATCGCCACACGCCCGCTATTCTCCTCAATATAAATATTCCCGGGATGTGGATCAGCATGGAAAATCCCGGAAATAAGCGTCTGCTCCAAAAACGTATAAAGCAAAGATTGAGCGAATTGATGTCGATCAATTTGCAAATCGGTAAATAATCCATTTGCCACTGTAACCGATTTGCCTTTTATATATTCCATCACAATGACATTTTCATTACTGTATTCAGCATACACTTTTGGTACTTTCACATCGATGCTGCCGCGTTTGACAATCATTGCGACTTGCTCCATATTGCGCGCCTCGATATTAAAATCGATTTCCTCACTCAATGCCAAGCTAAAGCCTTTTGCCAAATCATAAAACCCAAGATTTTCAGCCCATTGCGATTTACTCGTAATCCAGCTTGCGAATTCCATTAAAATCGACAAATCTTCATGCATTATATTTTTTACTTCAGGACGCAAAAGTTTTACGACGACTGGCTCATTAGTTTCCTTTAAAACCGCTTTATGTACTTGACCAATAGAAGCAGAGGCTAACGGTATTTTACTAATATACGAAAAAATATTGCTTGTATCTGCACCAAAGTTTTCAACTATAATTTGGTCGACTTGCTGATCGGAAAGAGGTTTTACATGTTGCTGAAGCTTTTCAAGTTCCTCGATGAAAATAGGTGATAGAAGTTCTTTTCGCGTCGATAAAACTTGTCCGAATTTGATGAACACCCCGCCGCATTGCTCAAGGGTATCACGCAGCGCCTTCGCCAGCTCGCGTTCATCCTCCCTGGCACGTGCATATTTCATCGTGCGTGTGACGCCGTTTTTCACAGCGATGCCCACAACTACCCGCAAACGTTTTTGGCGCTTCCAATATGTGATGAGTGTTTTTATATATGAGCGCCTGCCAACAGGTGTGCCGTTTTCATTCAGTTCAATCGGATCAAACAGCTCGAAAAACAAATATAGAAGCATTGAAATGAGCAGCATGCTTCCAAGCCATAAAAGTGTAGCACTATTGACGACATTCGAGACGATGCCTTGGTCATAATAGTCGGAACCGCGTAAATATGTGTACCAAAACACGAACGTCGTGAAAGCAACACTGATCACTACCGACATAATTCGCTTTATTAAGCTTACTTGAGAGCCAATGAGTCGACCGCTAATGAAAAAAATAAGAACAGCGGCAACAAATAATTGGATGATTGACGAAACGATATCCATCAAGATCGCTCCTTTCATTCAATAATAAATCCTAACTCGGCGGAATTGCACCCGAATTCGTAAACACTGCTATGGGATTCACTTTTTCAATGAGTGCTGTTCACCCGCCGAAAAATGTTAAATGCACTTGCACTTCTACATTCCCTTTTAACGCTTTACTAATCATACAAGTTTCCTCTGCCTTATATACATATCGCTCCGCTAAACGTCGTGTGCGCTCATCATCGACATCCTGCAACAAAATCTCTACATGATGATGGATCGCTTTATATGTAAATACACCATTCGTCACATCGACCAGCCCGTCCGACTTCAACGCGAGTCTTGCCTCGATTTTGCTGCGTTCAAGCATTGCTGCAAGTGTAATAATATAGCATGTAGCTGCTGCACCGAGTAGCATTTCATCAGGATTTGTCCCTATACCGGGGCCATTCATTTCCAGGGGAATTGAGATTTGTGTTTGAAGTCGCTCTGCTGTAAGCTCCCCAATCGCGTTGCGCCCCCCTGGCCAATCAATCTGTAATTTAAATGTATGAATTGTCACAAATATTCACTCTTTTCATTTTTCTTTTACTATAACATTTTTTTGATAATAATCTTCAGATATAAAGAACAAATGAGCTAAAGCGCCCGACCCAGAAAAGAAAAAAGCCGATCAACAAGAACAATCTCATTGACGGGCTTCAGTTTTACCATACATTTTCTTTATACTTTTTATAATAGTTCACTTGGCGGATGAACATGTAAAATTTACGTTTTAAATGTTTGTCCTGTTTATAAAATAATGGATTGACTAGTTTATTTTCCTGAATTAAGCGTTCGATATCCTTTTTCACCGCTTCATCATGGACAAAATTTTTCAATACAATCTTTGGCACGACCGAAAAGAGAACATCTCCTTTTAAATATGCACACGGCTTTGGAATATCATAAATTAAATCTTCTACAAAATAGCGTGCCATATTATGGCCCATTGCCGTAATATAGTAGCTGGAGCGACCTTGCCGGATATTTACTTCAAACACTTTGAATTTACCGTCGCGCTCATCGTACTTCAGGTCAAAGTTGCCGAAACCGCGATAATTTACAGCCTCTAAAAATCCGCGCAGCTTTGTCATCACTTCTTCATTGTATCGGGAAATAAGTGCAGTATAATTGCCAATCGCGGTTTTTGTATGCTCTTGCAGAACAACCTGAGCAAACGAAACAAGCTGAGTCTCGCCTTTTCCGTTCACATAAACGACCGAATCCCACATTGCCGTATCTTCACCTGGAATAAAGTCTTGAATGATCAGCTCTTCTTTATAGCCGCTATTTGTAATCATATCGATTACATTTTGCACTTCTTCCTTATTTTCCGCTTTGAACACTTTCGCCTGTCCTTCAAATGGATGACGGCTATACTCAATCCCATTGCTTGGCTTAATAATGACGGGATACATCATTTCCTGTTCAAATGCCCCTCCCGTTTCGCAATCGTAAAATACCGTCGTCGGAATATCGATACCGTATTGTTCGCATAGCTTGTAGAAATTCGATTTAATTTGCAGATCATTCATTAAATGCTCGTCGATGTAATTGAAGACGAAATAATCTTGTAAAATCGCGCGGTTTTCAATTATGAGGCGGACATATAAATCATTTGTGCCGATCAAAATTAATTTTTCCGCCTCTTCCTCATATTTTTTTGCGACACTGATCAGGATTTTCGCAAATTGACCAGGGTCTCCCAGTTTTTGGTCATACTCGATCGCACGTGGAATATTGCTCAAATTCGTAAATGGCAATACGCCCTTCCCTACTAAAATCGGACGAATGTTATATTCTTCATGGAATGAAATCGCCATGTTATATGCATTAATATCAGTACCTACAATAATCGGTAAAAATGGTTTTCGGGTCATAGCTTACTTCCTCTCAATCTGTTTAGCGGTCTTTTCATATCAATTATCACTTATTTATCATACAATACTCTTTCGAATTATGCTGTACTTTGTATACGGATTTTAGTCTATGTTCGCTCATTTTAGTGAAACTTCTCTTGCTTTAAAACGTACGTATTAAGTAAGAGGTGATCGTCGTGAATGCACAATTGCAATTATTTTTTACTAATATCGATAAAATTAATTTATATTTCGGCTCAGATGCAAAATACTTTTATATTGATTTAGCCCTAAAGCTGACAGTTCGTAATATGGTGTTTCACTATGAAGATTACGAAGCTGTCCGTCTGCAAATTAAGGACAATACGAAATGGTATCAGTTTGCGCGGGCAAATCCTCAAATTATCAATACATATTATATCCATTATGCAAAGCAACCAGAAAAGATTGGTAATGTGTTTAATTTGTATAAAAGTTTGACAATGCGATTGTCGCGTGGTGAGCAAAGCTATATTGCGGCAGCCTATATAAAGTCGGAAGAGGATATTGCTCGTGTCCATCAGATGATAGCTGATTTAATGAAGCAGCCGTGCATGAAGTTCTCGCCATTGAAACCGGCTGCTTGTGCAATGCTCGCTATCCGTCCTGAAGATACAAAGACATTGTCCGAAAGTATGGAGCACTATTATAAAGCACTCGTTTCCATTGGCTATGAACGCAATGACGATATGAAAAATACGGCTCTTATTTTAACGATTGGAACAGGGACGTTTCAGAAAGATACTTTTTTCCGCATTAAGGAACTGACAGCTTTCATCAAAGATACAGAAGCAAAATTGAAATCATGTCATTACAGTACGATTGCTTTACTAGCGCTCGCAAATTTCGAGCTGCATCAATTTCCGGCACTTAGTGATATCCATGATGAAATTTGTCGTACATTAAAGCTAAATCCTAATCGCTGCAACTCTTTGCTTATCGCGACACAAATTTACACATCCAATGAAGCGATTGGCGACTTGCCGTCATACGAATTGGATTTTCCAGATATTATTTTTTCTGCTGTTGAAAGTGCGGGCTTTGGAGATAGCGGAGGCGACGGGGGGAGCGGCGGTGGTGATTAACAATGCAGCTTCTCTGTCAGTTATTCAAACAACAAGAAATTATGAAATATTGATGGAACTGGAAAAGGGGCAATATTTTGCAGCAGCTTTCAATACGAAAAAAGCTGTGTCAAAAGTCATTTCAACCTTTAGCACAGCTTAATTTTTAATGCATGATAAAATTTTTCGGTTCGCAATGCTCAAATTTACCTATTGCGCTTTCTGATGCGCCTTTCGTATTGCCAAGAATAACAACCGCTTCAGAGAGTCCTGCTTTACATTTGATAAACGAATTTCCGCCTGCTGATATGCTGCAGTTCAATGTATCGATTGCCGCTCCGCCCGCTCTTGAGGTGCAATGGTCAAATGTCGTATTATGAATGATCATATCCGCATCATATGTGTGGAGCGCCCCTGACATTTCTGCACGGCTTTCTTTAAAGTGGCATCCTTCCATTACGAGCTTTACCTTTTGTATTTTCCCTGTGATTCGACTAAAGAAATCAAGCTTTTTCATATGGCGCGCTTCTGTCCCTGCGATGTACATGCTGCCCCCTTTACCGAGCGTCGAGTTATGTTCGAATACACAATTGCGTAATACAAAATGATCGCTGTTTGTGAAGTAAATGGCACCACCGCGTTCCTCATCAAAACACTTTTCAAATGAACACGTATCAAGTTCTACTTTCGCATTAACCATTTCAATTGCCCGCACATTATTTGCGCCGAAAAAATGCGTATCCCGGATTTTCGTTAAGCCAATATCCCGCAATGAAAGCATCGTTTTATTTGCATCCAACGAAGCAATAAACTGTGCACCGTCCGCTAAAAGAGTTCCTCCTTCGACGATAATCGCAGCATTATTGCCGAACGTAACCTTCATTCCATTTAAATCCAATTCTGCGCCTTTGCCTACAACCACTTCCCCATTTAAATATGTGGCATAGCCCAGTTTTTTCTTCTGCCCCGCAAGCAATGTCATCTGCATAAGCCGTTCTTGGTATTCAAAGCCTGCCAGGAAATATACAAGCTCTTTCAATGGAATGCTTACATGCTGCTCAAACGCTTGCTGCACAACTTTTGTCGCCACCTCAGTATCCTTTTTCAGCATCGCTAAACGGAAGCCGCGGATAAAGTGCACTTCCTCATAGCTAAATTGTAAAAGCTCTTCAAACAATATGAGCAGCTCTTGTTCTTTTTCTGTGATTTTCCGGTCCTTTTGTGCATAATCATATAAATCGAGCATGAAAATATATTTATGCTTCTCATTTTGCAGTGTTTGCAATAACGTCTGTATCGTTTGCGAGTCTGCTTCAAGAGCAGCAGAAATAGCGAGCTTTCTGAATTCTGCAGGCAAATCAAGCAAGGAAATTTGTTTTTTCAGCACATCTTTAGCCATTTCGCTAGGATAGCCATTCACACATACTAGCATCGCATACCCGATTGCATATATTTTTCGAAATTGAATATTTTCGCTTTCAAGCGGGTGCTTCTCATCTAATAGCTCCCGTTTCACTTGACGCAAATTATCTAATATTGACATAAAGTTCCCTCCATAGGTCGACGTATATTTCAATCCTTCTCTCTTTATAACGGTAATTTTCCAGTAATTTATATATTATTTCCCGAGAAATAATGACATTTGTCTAAATTGGAGAATAAGAACAAAAACGCTCAAGCAACCGTTCAACTCCGACAGACATTGGAGGACCCGACGCAAAAGTAAACGGTCCATCACTTTTGCACGGAGGGGCCTAATAGTGCGAGGAGTCGGCGCGGTTTGCCTGGATGGGGACAATACTTTTTTTGTAAAGTTATCCTCAATGCCAAAATCTAGAGTTTCCTTAACAATAAAGAAACTATGCTAACAATTGTGCTTAGCATAGTTTCCGAGTTAACTTTATTTGCGTTCTTTCGCATATTCCGCCGCTGCGGTAAATACGATGTCCGACGAAGAATTTAATGCCGTTTCGCATGAATCCTGCACAACACCGATGATGAATCCAATTGCGACGACTTGCATTGCAATATCATCCGAAATTCCGAATAAGCTGCAAGCCAATGGAATTAACATTAACGAGCCCCCTGCAACACCAGAGGCACCTGCGGCAGACAACGCAGATAATACCATTAAAATCACCGCTGTCATGAAATCGACTTCTATCCCCAAAGTATGGGCTGTTGCCATTGTTAAAACAGAAATCGTGACGGCTGCCCCCGCCATATTAATCGTTGCCCCTAAAGGGATTGACACAGCATAGGTATCTTTATCCAATTTCAGTTTTTCCGCCAACGCCATATTCACCGGGATATTCGCAGCGGAACTGCGTGTAAAGAATGCAGTAATTCCGCTTTCCCTTAATGACATCAAAATTAATGGATACGGGTTTCTGCGGGCAACAACAAATACAATAATCGGGTTTACGACAAGCGCGACGAAAAACATCGTCCCTACTAAAATTGCAATTAGCCGGACATACTCGCCTAAAGCAGAAAGCCCTGTCGTATAAACCGCTTCAAATACAATCCCCATAATCCCAAACGGCGCTAAACTAATGATCCATTGAACAACTTTCGTAACCGCATCCGAGAAATTAGAAAGCATGCTTTTCGTGGAATCATTTGCCGCCTTTAGTGCAATTCCCAAAATAACCGCCCAAGCCAAAATGCCGAGGTAATTGGCATCCATAATCGCACTTACCGGATTTGTCACAATATTGAAGAGCAATTTTTCAAACACTTCGCCAATACCGCTTGGCGGTGCAATATTTTGCGCTTCCGTTTTCAATGTTAAAGTTGTCGGGAAAATAAAGCTGACAATAACCGCCACAAACCCGGCCGAAATTGTACCAATTGCATATAGAACAAGCACCATCTTCATATTTGTCGCTTTGCCCCCAACATGTGAAGCAATTGCATTCATGACTAGGACAAACACTAAAACCGGTGCGACCGCTTTTAATGCGGCAATAAACAAAGAGCCTAAAATGGTAATGCCGCTTACTGCTTCAGGAATTGTCAATGCTAAAACAACTCCGATAATAATACCAACAATGATACGGTTAACTAAGTTAATGCTGTTCCATTTTTCGAACAATCTTTTCATAATTTCCCCCGCTATTCTAAGTTGTTACATTGCTTCCTGATGATCGAAGCGAGCGAAACATAATCATCGGCGAGAAAAAATTCCCAGCGATCGAAGCTTCATCTTCTATAACACTTCAAAATTCGTTAATTTGCTATATGACAATAATACATTGTGCCCTCAAATAACACAACTGTATTTTTACAGAACACAAAACAACCATTATAAAAAGATATTCAACTATTACGATGCAATGCTTTTTCCGCCATTTCAAAGCACATAAATATTTTCCGCTTAAATTGATTATATGCATATATTATCGGTGCCGGATTTTCAATCTGTTCGAATTATTTTATAAAAAATCGAGGCAAGCACTTGCTGGAATAGCATGCCGAACACAACAGGCATAGCAACTTTTGACGGGAAATAAGTCGTTGCGATAACTACCCCCACAGCGATATTGCGCATTCCCCCATTAAAAATAAATGTCGCCTGGTCTGCTTTAGATTTCCAGAATAAACGACTTAGAATAAGCGATAAAACATAGCCGGAAATCGCTAAAAATAATACAACTGCGATGACTTTCGCAAGCTCGATATTAATATCCCTCACATAAGGAGCAATCGCGCTGCTATTAATCATAATAATCGCAAATAAGCAAAGCTTTGAAATTAATGAAAAAGGTTTTCCAAATTGCTCTAACAATTTTCCTTTTGTCCATTCATTCACAACAATTCCTAACAGTGAAGGCAAAACGATCATCCAAATTAAATCAAAAATAAGCGATGTTGTGTCAAGTTGAATTGTCTCCCCTACAACAATATGTAAAATTAACGGCATTAGTATCGGAGCAAGCAATGTATCGATTAAAATAATGGCCAGACAAAGCGGCAGATTCCCTTTACTGATAGTCACCCAAATAACGCTAGTAACTCCTGTCGGGACGACAACGGATATTAAAAAGCCTATCGTCAATAAACGGTCGTCAAAAACTAGTTCTGCTAAAAAGAACGCCCATAAAGGCATTAGTATATGTAAAAAAGCAATCACGAATAAAATCGTTTTCGGATATTGCTTAAAAATTTTAATATCGCGAAATTTCAGGCTTAGGCTGCTGATAAATGTCATAATAGCAAATAAGACGGGCACTAAAAATAATAGATGGATACCGATTTTCTCTAGGAACACACCAATAATTAAGCTTAATGGGGTTAAGACGGGCATCCAACGTTGGATAAATTGATTGAGCTGCTGAACCATGACTTTTGCCTCTTTTCTTCTCTTTCATTTCCACCTTAAATTGTATCATATATAAGTTACGGAACAGGGCTGCATATGACGGCCTCCCTCCCAATTCCCTAACGATAACCATACAATAATTCCTATTTTATTATCCCTCCTCTTAAACGATTGGACTATTTTTATTCGTTCCCACTTAAAATAAATGTACTTTTTTAACCATTTTTTAACCTTTCATCTATAAATTACTAACTAATAGGAAAATTATAGGGAGTGTGTTAAAATGCAAAAAAAAGCTGAAATACAGGATTACGAGCTTTGTTTTATAAAAGATTTAAAGCCTGGTCATATCGTTTACGAAGATTTATATGTTGAAAATCGCCGTCTTCTTTCAAAAGGACATGTATTATCAGAACGAATTATTAATATTTTACGCAATCGCAATATCCGACAAATTTTAATCGAAAAAAATTATGTGCCATCCATTTTGCCCCCCAATGAAAACGAACAACTTAAATATGATGCAGGGCATGATTATTTGAGGGCACTTGGTGTGTTAAGCTCTGAAACACGATATGGTCTACTTTTAAATAATTCAGAGGATATCCAGCTTCTTAAAACGTTATTTGTTCATTTGATGGAAGATCCAACAGCTTTTAAACTTTTATCGAACTTAAAAAACCATGATGAAAATACGTATATACATTCAATTGACGTTTTTACATTAGGTATATTATTTTCCATTTCCGAAGGTGTGGCTAATATTGAACAGGCAGCACTCGGCTTTTTGTTTCATGATATTGGCAAATTGCATACAGCAAATATTTTATTAGATAAAAAACAAGGCTTAACCTCAAATGAATTTGCTATTATTCAGCAACATGCAACACAAGGGCATGATATTTTATGCAATAACGGTTTTGGTCATATCGCCCATTTTGCAAAGTCACATCACGAACGAATCGATGGTTCGGGCTACCCTGAAGGCTTGTGCCGTCATGAGCTATCTCTTGAGCTTCAAATTTTGCAGCTTGTCGATGTATATTCCGCCATTACAATGGATCGTCCATACAAAGAGAGTGTGACAGCTGTATTGGCAATCGAAAAAATTTTCAAACGGGTGGAGCAATTCAATATCGATCTTCTATATCGCTTTATTGATTTTATTGGCATTTACCCTGAAAATGCGGTTGTACTACTTTCAGATGGAACACAAGCGATTATCGAGGAGGTTCATCCTTTATACCCGTTACTGCCGACCGTAAAAGTATTTCAAACAAATCAGATTTTTCAAATGCCGATGGATTTTAGCTTAACGATTAATAAATTACTGACTTTCCATACCGATTCACCACAAGATTTGTTTAGCAGGTTTTCTGACTTTTTGATCAATAATGATGAACAGCAAATGCGCCGTTACTACGAAAAGTTAAAAGAACATTATGAAGAAAGTGAATGGTTCACACATATTTATTTGCCGGTGTTTCACGTACTCCGTGTTTTGGAAAATTACAATATGGTACCAGAATTGCGATTTAAGGAAGTAAAATCAACATTAGTCTCGCTGTTGGAAAATACGCTAAAGCATTATCGCCAGAATGATTATAAGAAGAAAAAGTTTGTGCTCATTTTAGGCGAACTAAATAGACCGGCTATTGTGAAGCTTTTTGAAGGATTGCTGCACAACAACAATATGTATCCTTTTATTTCACACGCGCAGCAATCAAAGGAAGATGTAGAAAAACTCATTAAGCTTTGTCGCGCAGAAGGTTTGATCGTTATTGGCGATACACTGAGACAGCTGCCTTCTGTCGATATTCATTATCATCATATAACCGAGCAGCAACTTGAGACTTTACTATCCCAATATTTGCATTCGGATCTGCAGAACCATCATCTTTTAAAAGATTTGGAAAGCTTTAGTAAAACAGACCATTTGCTCTTTGTTTAACACAAAATCCGATCATAGCGCATAATGGCCCCGAAAATCTGTGCGTTGCAAATCGTTTTATAGTCGGCGATTCGTTTTTCCATCATCGATTATGTTATGACGGACTTATCATGAGGAATTATACTGCCTGTTGTGGCGGGATTGATGAAGGAGCTGATACAAATGATGACTGAAAATCTTACATTGCAGCAACTGCTTACACGCAAATATATGGAAAGCTTTAATCGAATGATGCTCATACAGCCAGCAGGTCATATTATGTCCAAGCGACAAGCAGTCGAGCTATTAGATCATCTAAAACTCAAAACCCAAAATAGCTCTTGGCTGTTTCAACCTGTTGATATTATACATTTCCAGCAGCAGTATGCAATTGTATATGAAGATTTCCCGGGGCTTACATTGCAACAATATTTGATCGATTCCTCCCCTGCATTGCATCAGGTTGTGCAAATAGCGATTGAGCTTGCCAACGCATGTGTGAGCATTCATCAGCAAGGGGAAATGATTGAGCATCTTTCGCCAAACCTTATAATGATTCAACCACATACACTTAAAATAAAACTATTGGCTCCTTCTACGATAAAACGCACTTTTGCGAAATATCAACAACATGTGCATACCGGGAATTTAGATGAGCTTTCGTATATCGCCCCTGAACAAACCGGCCGTGTTATTTCCGAAGTGGATGAACGTACAGACCTCTATGCTCTAGGGGCCATTTTATATGAAATGACGACAAATATTCCGTTATATAATGCAGACAATTTTGTGGACTATATATTTTACATTTTAACAAAAGCACCAAACACGACATTATTAAACGAGCAATGCAAGCTTGTCATGCTCAATAAGATCATTTTGAAATTGCTTAGCAAAAATAAGGAAGAACGCTATGAAACAGCATTTGGCCTTCGCCATGATTTGATGAAAGCAATGCAGCTTTTAATCCATCATGAATTTGATGCGCAATTTACGCTTGGAGAGCAGGATACGCCATATCAGCCGAACTTCTCCACTAAACTTTATGGCCGTGAAACAGAGCAATTCATCTTGCAAAAAGCTTATAACAACGCAAAAAAAGGCAATAAGGAAATTGTTTTTATTAATGGCATTTCCGGCAGCGGCAAATCTGCGTTAGCCAAATCCGTCATGGCATATGCCGCCCAGGACAAAGGCTATTTTTTGGAAGGCAAATTTGATCAGCTACAAGAACAGTATTCATTTCAACCGATTATCGAGCCTTTAAGAATATTGTTGAGGCAGATTTTTTTGGAAGGCGAGCAATCGATTGATATTTTCCGATCCAAAATGCTGGAAGTGGAATTATCGATTACTGAAGGGCTTCTGCAGCTTTTCCCTGAGCTTGAATGGCTCATTGATGAGCGATTTCGAATTGTACAAGAAAGCAAACAGTATACACTACAGTTAAATGCATTTATATTTGCTTCAATTGAGAAATTACTGCATATTTTCTCGCTTCAAAAAAAGACGCTCGTTATTTTCATCGATGATATTCAATGGGCTGAACTGGAGGCTATTCAAATATTGGAGCAAATTTACGAGCAACATGAAAAGGGTTTTCTATTGCTCATTGTCGCCAATCGCATTGAAGCAGAAAAAACAGATGATCTTCTTCTTTTATGGCAAAAAGAGCTCGCTGCTTTTAATTTGATCCAAATGCGTCTGCTTACTCCTGAGGCAATATTCAGCATTGTTAGTGCGGCACTAAACTCCCAATGCGAAACGGCGCATATTGTAGCCCAGCGTTTATTTCAAATGACACAAGGAAATGCCCTGTTCGTTCATGAAGTATTTCGTATTTTTATAAAAGATAAAATTATTTACTATAATTTCAAAAATGCTTGCTGGGAATACGAGGTTGAAAAGCTTCAGCAAAATATAGGGAATACCAATTTATTTAACTTTATTGAAAGTCGAATGAATATGCTATCAGAAGAAGCATTAACAGTTTTACAAACGGCTTCATGCTTTGGGCACACATTTCAATTTCAGCTAATGCTGAAATTGTCAAACTTGCCTTATTACGAATTGCTTTCAAACCTTGAAGAATTAATAGCGAACGGGTTTATCCATACTGTGGATCGTCAGATTGATTTGAAGCATAAATCTTTAATGGAAGATAGCCAACAGCTTTATATGACAAAATTCCAGTTCGTCCATGACCGCATTCAACAAGCAGCCTATGAAATGCTGTCACATGATGTGCGCCTTAATACACATTTTGCGATTAGCAGGCTATTGCAACAGGAAGATGGCATCGAAAACCCATTGCAATCGCTCGTCCGCCAGCTTAATTATTGTAAAGAGCTCCTTTCCCTGCAAGAACAAAAACAGCTTGCTATATGGAATTACGAGCTCGGAATCCAAGCAAAAAATGCTGGACTTTATAATCATGCACGCCAATACTTCAAACAAACTTTTCATTTTTTGCCTGATCATAAATGGTCATCAATGCGCGAAGAAACTGTGGAAATTTACATGGCGATTGGAGAATGCGAATATTTAGTAGGTAATTACGAACAATCAAAAAACTATATTTTCGAGGCGTTGTCCCATGCACGTACAAAATTGGAAAAGCTGAAGATTTATCGCTTGATTTCATTGATTTTCATCGAGGAAGAGAACACCGAGCTTGTGCTGAATGCTGGTATTACCGCGATGGAACTATGTAATATGAATATTAAGCTTGAGCCAAAGCAGTGGGAAGTTGCCAAGGAATTTATATCGTTAAAATTAAAGCTCCGCAACAAAACAAACGAGCAGCTGCTTAATTTAAAACAAATTGAAAATGAAGAAATCGATGTTCTTATTCAAATTATGATTAACATCGTCAGCAATTCCTTCCGTATGAGCCAAAACTTGACTGGCATGATTTTGCTTCGCTTAATGCAACTTCAATTAAAATACGGGGCACCGACAGAAAGCGCTATCGTTTTTATTAATTATGCATTAATACTTATTTCAGGCAGTAACGATGTGAAAGGTGCACTGCGCTTTGGCAAATTAGCGGTATCGATGGCAGAAAACCAGGAGAATACGTATATTAAATCACGCGTGTACTTTATATACAGTATTTTTCTGAATCATTGGGAAAAGGATTTTGACTCGAGCATTCATTACATGCGCAATGTCCAGCAAAATATGGAACAGCTCGGCATGTACTATACAATAAGTGCACTGTCATGCTTTTTATGTAATGCAAAGCTTATCGATGGCAGTTCCATACAGGACATTGAAGACGAGCTTCACAATCAGCAAAAGCTTTACGGAAAATATGCCAGTGCACTTGCCAATGATTTTCTCGAGGAATTTAAACATTGGATTCATACACTGAAAACTGTGGATACAGTGCCTGAATGGGATGCCCATATTACGTTGAAAAATGAGGAAGCCGTTGTTATGATGCATTATACACTGCGTCTTCGGATGGCTTATTTATTCAAGAATGAAGCACAAATCAAATATTTGCTGCAGCAGCTCGAAAAGCAAAGCAAGGAGGTACTTTCTTTACCAACGGCGCCAGTATATTATTTCTTCCGCACGCTTTGCAATATCGATTTTTTAAAAGGAAAAATGCAGCATTCTTTTTCCACTAAAACATTATTGAAAGAAATACAGGAGAGCATCACCTATTTTAAAAAATGGGCTTCTGAAGCACCTCACCAATATGAGCATCTTTATACATTGTTGCTGGCAGAAAAACTTACATTAAAACAACGAATTGAAGAAGCTGCACAATTGTACGACAGAGCGATTCAGCTTTCTAAAATTTATCGATTCACACAAGATGAAGCCGTCTTTTATGAGCGGGCAGGAAATGTTTATAGCATGCAGAAAGACAATGTGAAGGCAGCCTATTATATTACCCAAGCTATTTTGACAATGCGTAAATGGGGCGCCGAGGCAATTGCGATCGATTGGGAAAACAGCTATTCACAATTTATATCGACACGTGTTGAAACCGTTTCGCCAATTCTTTCATACGATATGATTCGGCTTTTTGATGCAACCCATACTTTAGCAAATGAAGAAATTAGTACGGAAGAAATGCTGAATAAATTATTAAACTCGATTTTGAAGCAGGCAAATGCAACTTCCGGCTACTTTATTCGCTATTCCAATAATAACCTTTATAATTTAGCGAGCATCAATATTCATAAACAAGTATTTCACTTTTCTTCATTATGCGAGCTGAATGATCAATCGATAAAAGTAATCCTCGACTATGTGCTGCAAACAGATGAGCCGTTAGTCATTAGCAATATCGAGACAAATCAAATGTTCCAGCATTTGAATATACAGGCAAAATCGGTTTTATGTATGCCGATTAAGTATAAAGGAAAAATTCAGGCATTCCTTTTTTTAGAAAACCATTTGCTTGTAAATGCATTCAATTCCGTACAGCTTGAGCTTTTGCGCATTATTTCCACACAAATTGCGGTCACTCTGGAAAATACGGAAATTTACAATGAGCTGGAAAATCGTGTGAGAGAACGGACAGCGACGTTGGACAAAATGAATCTCTCATTAAAAGATGTCAATGAGCGGCTCGCCATCAATGAGCAAGAACGAAAAAAATTGCTGCACAGTATTTCGCATGAGTTGCGCTCACCTTTGACATCCACTTTAGGGTATATTGAATCCATTTTAGATGGGGTCGTCCAAGATGAGACACAGCAAAAATATTATTTAAACCGGAGCAAAGAGCGATTGCTTTCACTTAACCGATTAATTCAAGATTTATTTGAACTGGCGAAATTGGAAGCTGGCCGTATGGACTTTACATTTACTAGAATTTCAATTCAGCAGTTTTTCGAAGAATTTGCCTATCGTTTTGAAGCAAATGTAAAAGAAGCAAGCCTTTCCTATTCAACTATATCGCGTGTTTCTCAGGAGCAATATGTAGTCATTGATTTGCTGCGTATCGAACAGGTGATTTCAAATTTAATAGCAAATGCGATTAAATATACAGAAAAGGGGCAAATTAAACTCAAAGTGTATGTTGAGGCAGACGAATTAATTTGTATGATTGAAGATAGCGGCATTGGAATTCCCGCAAATGAATTGCCTTTTATTTTTGACAGTTATTTCCGTGCCTCCAATACAAATGCGCTAAATTCACATGGAATTGGTCTTGCGATATGCAAGGAAATTATTACACAGCATCACGGGAAAATTTTTGCAAATAGCATTAAGGATACAGGATCCCAATTTTATTTTACGCTCCCTTTGGAAAATTGATATAAGGCTGCTAATCGAGACGGGGAAAAGCCAAAAAAGGCTTCTTTCCGGTCTTATTTATCTTTAAAACCTTCTATACATATCAATAGATAAGTTTGCGATATTTATG
Organism: Solibacillus silvestris; assembly: GCF_051967575.1. Classification (NCBI taxonomy): domain Bacteria; kingdom Bacillati; phylum Bacillota; class Bacilli; order Caryophanales; family Caryophanaceae; genus Solibacillus; species Solibacillus silvestris. The sequence continues at coordinate 91,091 of NZ_JBQCJW010000007.1, read as the reverse complement.
TTATTTTTATGATGTAGTATTTGGAGGAGGTTTTTTGTTGTGTCATTATCTAAAGGAGGCTACCTTGTATTATTAATCGGGGTGCTTTTATTAGTCGGTTCTATCTTTTTTACGGCAAATTGGAGTTTTGGAAGCTGGCTCATATTATTTATTGTTAGTCTTGTTTTATGTTCAGCAGGAATTATAATGCTCATCACTCATTTAGTGAAGCAAATTAGAATAGAAAAACAAAATAATAAATGAATAGTAATACGGTGCACTTCTATAATAAGGAGTCACCGTTTTTTTCGTTAAGCTATTGCTAATCCACGTATTGTGCCTGACAGAAAAGTTGCTTCGTCATGTTTGTTCTCACTTCAAATATAAAACCACACTTCAATAAAACTTAATAACCACTTATTTTTTAATAACAATTACCCACAAAAAGAACACTAATATAAACTTTTTGACTATTTTCTTAATTTTTTTTTTATAAAATTGATTATTTCTTACTTATATTTAACTTTTTCGGGTAATTACCTATAATAATAAAATTTAAAGGAGTGGTTTCCCGTGAAGCAACATACGACAAAAGACTATGATATATGCCTGCCTTACCAGCTAAAGCCCGGACAAATCCTATATGAAGATTTAAACATTGATAACCGCCGCCTGCTCTCAAAAGGACATATGCTGACAGATGGAATTATTACAATTTTAAAAAACCGTAATGTACGGGATATAAAAATCGAAAAAGCAATTCCAGCCGGGCATTCTGTAAATACGAGGCTGGATATCGATCAACAAATAGAAATGGAGTTGCAGCAGCTTGAAAAAATGCTGGCGAGTCCTTTTACCCCGATTCAAGCCGAGCAGGAATTAGGGCAGGATATTGAATTGGATTTTAGTTTTTGGAATATGCTTGATCATGATTTTTTAAATGTACTCGGTAAGCTCAGCTCGGAAAAACGGTATGGAAAAGCATTAAACAACTCGGAAGATATTCAAATATTAAAAGAGCTATTCGCAGTTTTTTTGGAAAGCACGGAAATTTATAATTATTTGTCCGAATTAAAAAGCCATGATGAAACTTCCTATTTACATGCGATTGATGTATTTACACTCGGCACATTATTTGCATTATCAGAAGGTGTGTCCAATATTAAAGAAGTCGCACTTGGGTACTTGCTGCATGATATCGGAAAAACCTCCATCCCAAGTTCGCTTCTCAATAAAGTGGAGCTATTAGAACACAATGAATTCGCGACAATTCAAGAACATGTGCTGCTAGGATATGAACGATTATGTCAGGACGGGTTTGAATATATCGCACATTATGCAAAATCACATCATGAGCGCATCGATGGCTCTGGTTATCCCGAAAAATTAATGGGCGATGAAATTTCATTGGAACTGCAAATTTTGCAAATGATCGATGTATACTCCGCGATGACGATGGACCGTCCTTATAAAGAGGCGATTTCTTCTGTTGCGGCAATCGAAAAGCTATTTAAACAAACGACCCAATTTGACCTGCATCTCATCTATCGACTAATCGACTTTTTAGGAATATATCCAGAAAACGCCATTGTATTGCTGTCAGATGGAAATCAAGCCATTGTAGAAAAGGTAAATCCTCTCCATCCTTTATTGCCGATGATAAAAATTTTGCAAACGAATGAACAATTGACGATGCCTACCGATTTAAGCTTATCAATAAAAAGAATATTAACATTTTATATTGCAACAGCAGAGGAGCTATTCGTAAAATTTTCAGACTTTTTAATCAATAATGATAGTCATTCCATGATCGGCTATTATAATAAATTAAAAGAGCATTACAGCAAAAAAGAATGGTTTACCCATATTTATTTACCGGTATTCCATATTTATAGGGTCATTGAGAAGAATAATATCGTTTCGGAAAAACAGTTGAACGACATGAAAAATCAGCTTCATGCATTGCTGGAAAATACGTTAAAGCAATTTAGACAAGAAAACCACCTTAATGAAAAAGTAGTCATTTTATTTGCCGGGGAAAAGCCAAAATCCGTCGTTCGAATTTTTGAAGGATTGCTGCATAGTAGCCGTCTTTATCCTTTTATTACACAAAACCAGCAGCCGAAAGCGACAATCGAAAAAGTAATTTCGATTTGCAAAGCAAAACAAGTCATTGTCGTTGGCGGTACATTTAAATATACGCTTTCTCCGGATATTGATTATTATCATTTATCGGAGCAACAACTGGAAATTTTGCTTTCACGCTATATGTATACCGATATAGAACAATTTAAACTGCCTCACGAGCTGAACCGCTATTATAAATCGGGTGGCGACCTAAATGAAATAATGAAAATGCCCCCTATTACGGAAATCAATTTTTTCGATACGCTAGATTAAATGTTGGATAATTTTCCGCTTCATAATATATTCACCCACGACCATGCCGTATTTATGCAAAAAGGGCAACCATTCATTCACTCGGTTGCCCTGTTTTTATTCATCTTCTTTCACGGAAATGATTTTGACTGCATCTTCATATTGTACCCGCACAGTTTTTCTGGCACGCACTGCTGATCTTGCTTTTACCTTTATACGTTTATTTTCACCATTATGCTCTACTTCCACCATAAAACATTTTGCCCCGCATTGCATTTCAATCCGCTCCTTTCTTCTATTATAACGAGTATGGGAGCCAAAGAGCGAGTTTCAACTTTTATATGAAATATTCAAAAAACAATCGAATAACAATTTTTCTTTTGGTACACTGTAACTAATCAAGTGAAACTTCAAATAGCGGTTTTTGATGGGCAGGACATGTTATTGCCGACATTGCCATACGATGGCGCGTTTGCTGCCGGCCTTCAACCTCCGCTCGTTGTTAGCTTTCACGAATCGGGCTTTTACAGGAAGTTGATTTCCCTCAGATTCTTCAACTATCTCCTCTATACTTAGGCGGGAGTTTTGCTGCCCGGTAATGCAGGGGAAAATCAACGGATTGCAACTTGGGGTGATATACATGAATAAACGGAAACGGGCTTTATGGGGCTTTATTATCGGAGACGCATATGGTGTGCCACTCGAATTTATGGAGCGGGATACTTTTGAAGTGCATGATATGATTGGCTATGGCTGCTGGGATGTGCCAGCCGGAACATGGTCGGATGATAGTGCCATGACATTGATTACAATTGAGCATTTAATCGATGATACATCGTTCGCTGATTTAAAGAGGGCATTTTGCAATTGGGCTTTTCGCGGCTATTGGACGTATAATGATGAGCCGTCTTTTGATGTTGGTTTGACGATTGCCGAGCTATTGAATCGCTGGGAGAAAAAAGGTCTGTTTGAAGAAGCAAAACACGATGAAATGAGCAATGGGAATGGTGCGTTAATGCGTATTTTGCCAATCGCCTTTTTCAGCTATAAGCGCAGCATTGAAGAGCGCTATGTAAAAGATTACGCTACATTGACACATGGCCATATACGCTCCACGCTTTGCTGTTTGCATTATACATATGTTGTTCATCATCTATTGGATGGTTTATCTATTATGGAAAGCTTAAAGACGGCAAATGAACAGCTTTTGCCGAAGTTGAAAGATTATCCTGAGGAGCTTGGGCATTTCAAACGCATTTTTTCAATTGAAAGTTTGCAGCGGGACGACATTGAAAGCAACGGCTATGTCATCCATACACTGGAAGCGGTATACTGGAGCTTACTTAATAGTGATAGCTATTTTAGTGCAATTTTCAATGCGGTACATCTTGGAAATGATACAGATACGATTGCAGCCATTGCCGGTGGACTTGCAGGTATTTACTATGAGGAGCTCAACATTCCCGAAGACTGGATGGACCTTATCCCAAAACGGCAAGAAATCGACATATTACTCGATCGCTTCGTGAAAATTATATACTAAGCTGTTTTTCTTGCATTATCCAATATGAGCAAATGAAAGGTCGTAATCAACTGGCGAATTCTCCGTTGATTACGACCTTTTCTATGTTGTGGGCACTATATCGCCATCACCTTCATCTTCAATTTCCCCGACGATTTCCGTCAATATATCTTCCATTGTTACAAGACCGATTGTAATCCCTTTTTCATCTGTTACTATGGCCATGTGATTGCGTGTTTGCTGCATTTTCAAAAACACATCTTTTATCGCAACCGTTTCTTTATAGCGAGGAATTTCACGCATGAAGGAAGTTACATCATTCAACCTACCTGCCGCAATGTCCGTTAACATCTCTTTGGAGTTGATAAAACCGACAAATGCCGCTGTATTTTTGCTGCGATCAATAACCGGATAGCGTGTATATTCATATTCATCTATAACCGACAGTATTTGTCTTAATGTAAATGTTTTTTCAATTGTAATCATTTCACTGCGGGGAATCATCACTTCCCGTAATGTACGCGCATCAAAAGCGAAAATATTTTCCAAATAGGCAAGCTCGGTTTTGTTGATTTCCCCGCCTTCATAACTTTGCGTCACGATCAGCTTTAGCTCTTCCTCGGAGTATACAGTATCATGACCAGCCGGCTTCACACCGAAAACTTTCAATAGTGCACGTGCAGAACCATTTAATATGGCGATAATAGGACCTGTAATTTTACCGAACCAATAAATTGGCGGCGCCAACAATAATGTCATTTTTTCCGCATATTGAATCGCGATTGTTTTCGGCATCAGCTCACCAAGTACTACATGCAAAAATGTTACAACCGATAATGCGATCACATAGGAAAGTGCTGTCGCCACTGCTGCCGGGATATTGAAATATTCAAATACAGGCCCTAGCATTTTTTCTACAGTTGGTTCACCCAGCGCACCAAGTATTAATGCAGTAATCGTAATGCCAAGCTGACATGCCGATAAATAATAATCCAGTTCCTGCGTTACTTTTTTTGCAATTACTGCTTTTTTATTGCCTTCTGCGATAAGTTGATCGATGCGCGACATGCGCACTTTTAAAATCGAGAATTCCGCACCTACGAAAAAGGCGGTCAATAATATGAAGACTGCGACTAAAATTAAATTAATTATAATAATACTGTCCAATTAATTCCCCCGAAACTTGAGGGATTCACCTCCAAGAAAACTATATGTCAACCATTACTGCTGAAATTTATATTGCTTTAAAATGATTTCTTTAATTTGAAGATTGTCCATATCCGAAATAATCCAGCTATGGTCATCGAATTTGATTTCATCGCCAACTTGCAGCTCTTCGCCGTTTTTTATCGAATCAATATTCGTATGCTGGATCCATCCACCGATTGTATCGATATCTTCACTATCCTCGAATTCAAAACCGAAGCGGTCTTCCAGCTCCACTAGCAGTACGCGGCCATTAATCGTATATTCGTTTTCACCGGTTTTGCGAATTTCATCTACTTCATCTTCATCAAACTCATCACGTATTTCCCCGACAAGTTCCTCCAATACGTCTTCCATCGTCAATACGCCGGAAGTACCGCCATACTCATCGACAATAACTGTCATATGCACTTTTGCGATTTGCATTTTCAGTAATGCGTCTTGAATGCTTGTCACCCCCAATACAAATGGAACCTTTCTTACAAATTGCTCTAACCGGATTGTTCGATTGGATACGATGTAGCTAAGGAGCTTATTTGCATTGACAACACCAATAATACGGTCTTTGTCGTTATTTTCAACAACAGGATAGCGTGTATAATTATGCTCGTCCAAAATTTGAATGATTTCTTCGGCGCTCATATTTTTGTCTATCGTAATTAAATCTGTGCGCGGTACCATAATATCTTTTGCGACACGCTCATCAAACGCGAACACATTTTCCAAGTATTTCAGCTCCTGCTGGTCAATTTGGCCGCCTTGGAAACTTTGCGCCATAATAATTTTCAGCTCTTCTTCCGAGTATGCCTGATCTTCGCTTGCAGATTTAATGCCGATTGCACGTAATAGCAGGCGAGATGTCCCATTCAATGCCTGAATGAACGGATACATCACTTTACCGAACCAATATAGCGGTCCTGCAAGCAGTAGCGTCAACTTTTCGGAAAACTGGATCGCTAATGTCTTTGGGGCCATTTCACCGATTACGACATGTAAGTAGCTGACGATGGCCAATGCGATAATATATGATGCTGCAGAAGCCGCGACATCCGAAACATTTAATAAATCAAATATTGGATACATTAATTGTTGGACATATGGTTTTGTAAATGCCCCTAAGCCGATCGCTGTCATTGTAATGCCAAGCTGACAGGCAGATAAATAATAATCAAGGTCGCTCACTACTTTTTTTGCGACAAGCGCTTTTTTATTGCCTTCTAAAATTAATTGATCAATACGAGATTTACGGATTTTTACGACAGCGAATTCAGCGGAAACGAAAAATGCTGTCAAACCTAAAAAAATAATTAATAAAATGATGTTTAATATGGTGTTTACGTCCAATTACTTCCCTCACCTCGAGGGATTCACCTCCAAAATATTTAGCTCGTAATTTTTTATTCTTCTATTATGTACCCAAATAAAATGATGATCATGCTAGGAATAAGGAATAATTTGATAAATTTCATCATTCCCTCCAAAACCATCACGTTATGGTTTATGGAAATTATATAGGTTTCCAATCTTTATAGCAAATAATCCTAACAAAAAAAGAATTTTCAACTTCAAAAAACAAAGCTGAAAACTCTCGTATCATTTATTCCACATCTGCTGATGATTTTATAATATGTCCATTATATAACTGCACTTTTTCATATTTTTTTTTCTCTACTTGCAGAACAAATGTATGCGGGACACCTTCTTTATCACATGTTTTCTTATCCGATTCAAGAAGCTGCACCGCTAAATATCCATCATGATCGTATACACCATCGATAGCAATGCCACATCCATTTGAATAAGTAACGATGAATACAGCCATATACTTGTCCATATTTACCGAAAAATTATCAACCTTAAAACGACCTTGCAGTAATTCGAATTGAGATTGTGTATTAGCATAGGCAATATGCGGAACGAGCGATTCATAGATAGGGGCAATTCTTTCTTCGTAATGAACGATTTCAAATGGGACGCTCTGTTGCTCTGTAAACTTATTTTTCGCCCCTTCCCCGCTACTGCAGCCTGCCAGCAATAATACAAAAACAGCAAGTATATATTTTTTCATTTTAAATTCCTTTCCGTTATGACATATCCTTGTGATTTTATAAAACTTATGTATATTTATCAAATTTCTTATCGTGCAATAAAAAAACTATAACTACAAAAAGTTCTTTCAATTTTCTTATTAATAAAACATTTCCAAAGATATATGCCCTTGGTAAAAATTAAGACAAAATAGGATTTTTCATATTGCAATTTCCGATATTTTCATAGCAAATCGCAGAAAATTGCGCCGAATATTGCTCTGTCAGCCTCTGCTGAAAAAGAAAACAGCAAAAAACTTAGGATAAATTCTAAATAGAATCGTTTTCATTTTTTAAACTATCCCTTCCATCAAATATACAAATAACGGAAAATATACGTCTAAAATATGTCTTACTAAGTAAGATACACTTAAAGTTTTATTAGAAATCCTCAATATTATTTTGTTATAGTTGCTCATAGACAAAGGTTGACGAAGAAATCTTTCTGGTGCATTCCCTTTGCAACGAATAATCGCAGGCATACAACTCTTTAGCGGAATTTTAAAAAAGGCTGCTGCTAAATTAACTTTTAAATACTTGACTATGGGCATCACGGTGATTGCCCATAGTTTTCATTTTATCGTTGCACGGTCTATTAAACAAAAAAGGAGATTTTTCAAAATGGAATCGCATTTACAAGTAAAGAATCCAAAGTTAATGGCAGCTGTATTAATGGTCGGTACATTCATTGGTTTATTCGGTGAAACTGCATTAAACATGGCATTAACAAATATTATGGAGCAATTTTCTGTTAGCGCAGGCTTAGCTCAGTGGTTAACAACAGGTTATTTATTAGTTTTAGCTATTTTAGTGCCATTCTCAGCATACTTAGTGCGCTGGTTTACGACACGACAATTAATCGTCAGTGCATTAATTATCGCGAGTATTGGCGCATTGGTCGCCGCTGTTTCCCCCAACTTTACCCTATTATTAGTAGGTCGCTTAATCCAGGCAATCGGAACTGGGATTTTCTTGCCTCTCATGTTCAGTGTTGTACTAATTATATTTCCTATACAAAAACGCGGGGCGGTAATGGGGATTGTCGGTTTAGTATTGACAGCCGGCCCGGCATTAGGTCCCACAATTGCGGGTTTGATTATTAGCGCTTCAAGCTGGCACTATATTTTTTGGATCATGTTAGTGCTCTACATTCTCTTATTGATTATCGGCGGCGCAAAGATGGAAAATGTTTCAGATATTACAAAGCCAAAAATCGATGCATTTTCATTATTATTGTCAACAGTTGCATTCGGTGGAATTGTTTTTGCATTAGCAACGCTTGCTGAAACACCTTTTTCTGATGCGATTGTATGGATGCCTCTTGCTGTTGGCATTATTTCTTTATTTTTGTTTGCGGTGCGGCAATTCAAAATGGAGCAGCCGATGATTAACTTACGCGTATTTCGTTTCCCTATGTTTGCATTAGGAACACTTTTAATGTTCGCCACATTATTCGTTATTTTATACGTAGCGATTTTAATACCTCTTTACCTGAAATCAGTATTAGGATATACAGCGATTGTTGCCGGTTTATTAATGCTTCCTGGTAATATATTAAACATCATCATGTCGCCGATCGTAGGGTCCAATTTTGACAAAGTTGGTGCAAAAATCTTTACGCGTATAGGTTTCTTTATGATTACAATAGCTGCAATCTTCCTAGTGTTTGCCTTATCGGCTACAACTCCCGTATGGCAGCTTGTTGTCGCATTATGTGTATTTTTCGTAGGTGTCTCCATGACAATCATGCCGGCACAGACAAACGCGATGAACACATTGACGCCTAAACTATATGCTGACGGTTCGGCTGCGATGAATACTTTAACACAAGTAGCGGGTGCTGCAGGAACAGCCGTGGCGATTACATTATTCACTTCCGGCCAAAAAAACTATATAGCTGAGCATGGTGCTGCAAGCCCTGCCGATTTTTTGGCGTATGGGGTGAGCCATGCGTTTATCGCTGTATTAGCAGTTGGAGTCATCGGGGTTATTGGCTCTTTATTCATTAAAAACAGCCGTCCAAATCATTAATTTTATTCATGCTTTTGCTTATTGTAAAAGGGTGTTCTAGAAATGCTTCTCGCACCCCTTTTTGCTGTAAAGTCTATGTCATATTTATAGTGCATTTTTTTATAGCTCGAATCATAGGCGAATCCCTATGGTGCCTTTCATTCCTTCACATAAATTAACAATGACTACTTATGAAGGAAGGTATGTTTGTTGTATCAAAATCCGTTTAATCCATTTGATGAAAGCACAAACGCTCAACCGTTTAATCAGTTTTTTCCGCCGTCATTTGATGAACGCGGCTCGTTTCCAATGCCGCCGCCTCCACTTGGCGGAAATCCCCAAATGCCTGGAGGACCATCACCGGGAGGCAATACCCCAATGCCAATGGGGCCACCACCTGCCTTTTCTCCACAAATGCAATTATCTGGAGCTCAATCGCAGCAAGGTTCCAGTGGGATAAGACGATGTATTTACCGCAATACGTTTATTTGGCAAAGAAACGGCAACAGTTTTTGGTTTTTCCCTACTTTCGTTTCGCGAAATATAATTTTAGGCTTTAGATGGGGTCGATTTGGCTGGGTATATAGCTCTGTTAACCGAAACTCGATACTCACATTCCAATGTTTTTAATTTTATAAAAGGCAAAAAAGCTCTTATGATGTGTTTGTACTACCTACATCATAAGAGCTTTAATTATTCTGGAATGGATATTTCTGTCCACATTTTAATCATACGGCGATCGTTTACTGACCCCAGTTACACTTTGAACTTCCCGATTTCCTCCTGCAATACGGAAGCACTGTCGACTAATGAGACTGCAATGCCGCTCACCTCTTGCATTGTCGCTGATTGCTCTTCCATAGCGGCGGCAATCGAACTGATGCTTTGAGAAGAACTATCTGCTCCAACCGCAATTTCATTTACGGAGGCCGTCACTTCTTCTGCACTTGCTGAAAGTTGTTGCACTGTCGCCGAAATTTCTTCGATTTGCGTTGTCATTAAATCAACGGCATTCACAATTGCATCGAACGAATTCCCCGCATCGCCAATAATTTTCACACCATCATTCACTGAGCTGAGTGCGCTTGAAACAGCTTGCTCCACATTTGATGTATCACGCTGAATTTCCATTGTCAGCTCAACGATGGAATTGGCGGATTGCTTCGAGCTTTCTGCTAGTTTACGCACTTCATCCGCAACAACAGCAAAGCCTTTTCCATGCTCGCCTGCACGTGCTGCCTCAATCGCTGCATTAAGTGCTAGCAGATTCGTTTGATCGGTAATATCTGTTATAACTTTTGTCATATTTTCAATTTCCAATGTTTGTGCAGCGAGTTTTTGCACAAGCCCATTCACTGTAAAAGTGGAGTTGTTAATCGTTGCCATCTGTTCTTGTGCATTTTCGATTATTCGGGCACCTTCAGTCGCAGTTGTACTCGCATCAAACGATGAATTGTACAGCACTTGGGAAGCCTCTGCAATACGCTGTACTCCATATGCCGTTTCTTCCATCGCCCGCGCACTTTCATTTGCGGCAATTGCCGAACTTTGCGCCGCATCGGAAGTAAGTTCAATCTGCTGGGCTACATCGTCTGTCGTTGCCGTAATTTCCTCTGTACTCGCAGACAGTTCCTCTGCGGCAGCGGTTAACTGTTGTGAATTATTTTGAACAGATTTGATAAGGCTTTGTAGATTTTGCTTCATTTCATTAAAAATCTTCCCTAATTGGCCAATCTCGTCTTTTGAATGAATTTTAATCGATGGATGTGTTAAATCACCTGCTGCTATATGTTGTGCTGTTGTCATTAATTTTGCTAAAGGGTTCACGATAGCGCGTTTTACAAACACTATTAAAATAAAGCCGACAATGACACTAATGATTACCGTTATAATTGATATAATTTTAGATGTTGTCATAGCAGCATCTGTTTCTTCGTCAATTTTTTCCAGTTGGGCTTCTTGATAAACAATCATATCATTTGCTATTTTTAATATTTCTATATTGGCTTTTTGCAGCTCATTGTTTACTATATTTATACTTTCCTGAGTATTGCCGGTTTTAAGTGATGCAAGCAGATGCTCGATACTTTCGTTAAAGTCTTCATTATACAAAGATATGTCCTTAATATAAGTTTTCATCGTAGCCGATTTTGCCAGCGATGAAATTTGCTCAATATTTTTATCCAAATTCTCCGCGTAAGTAAGCAAATTATTCCGGTTTGTATCGGAGTTATCCAATATCAGTGCCCGTCCATACAATCCTTGAAACGCTATATTTGCTCGAATGTCATCAACTAATCGAATTTGCACAACCCGACTGTCCAATACCTCATTTTGCTTATTCTCGATGGTGCTTAAATTAATAAATACAACAATTGTTGAAATGAGCATTAACCCAATAATCGAGTAAAATGCCAAATTTAATTTAGACCCTATCTTCATGGTGAATCCCCCGTAAAATTATTTTGTTCAATAGAAATCTTAACATATTAATATATAATAATTTCCTGCAATAATTACAATTTGTTGTCATTTATTAACATTATTCAACTGCTATTCAAGTGATGAAAGAGTTCTGACATATATGTAGAGTATATCGTGGCTATACGGATTTTTAACTACTCCCATTAATCTAAAAGACACATGTATTGTATTTCAAAATAACTTCAATACTTTTTTGCTGTATTGAAAGCTTAGAAGATTATTTCACCGCTGCTCTAAAATCAGTATGTTCATATGATATTTCTTTACTTTCTGTACAGCTTTACAAAAGAGATTAATCCTATGTTCCGAGTTGGATTGCAATAATTGTCCTGAATATGCAAGAGAGCAACGACAAAGGGATGTCATTGCTCTTTAGCTTTCCTATTAGAAATTCAAAATTTGCGGCTCTCCATCGTTCATTAATTTAATCGTGATCGGTTCCAATTGAAGCGTAATCATGTCACCATCTTCAGAAGTAAACATATCTTTAAAGAAGTTCGTAATTTTCAGCTTTAATGTATCATCTTTAATTTCACTTAGTTTTGCTGTAATTTCGACATATGGTGCATCCATATCTTCTTTCGTATAGCCTAATAAAATATGCGTGTACGGATTTTCCTGCAGATCCATTACCTTTTGAGATTCCTCAGTCGTCGTCGTATACAGCACAAAATCCTCATTCGTAAACGTCATATAGCGCACATAAGGTTGGCGAACTTTTAGTGTAGCCATTGTTCCGATATTATGCTTATTGATAATTGAAAGTATTTTTTCCTTTAATGTTTCCATTAAGCATCCCCCCTATATTAAATGAACTTCTTCCTGATTTTTGCCGTCTTTGTTCATAATTCTCATGCGAAGCGGAGTTATTTGAATGACAACAAAATCCTCATCTGCATGTGCCGGGTATTTTTCAAGCAATTGCTGTTTCACAACATCGTGCAATGTAGTCGTCGCATTGCCTTCAATTTCCAAAAATGTTTCGAATATGCCGTCACTTTCATACCCTAATAAAATATGTGTGCTGCCATACTCAGCAATTTCGCGCACTACTGCAGAATCCCTTTTCGCAACTGTATATAGCTTGGATTCGACATAATGAAAGGTCATATAGCGTGAATTGGGTACACCGTTATTATTCGTCGCCATAACGCCAATACTGTTTTCATTCAAAATTTGCAATGCGATATCTCTATTACGATTGCTCATATTTTCACTCCTTCAGTAAAATAATTTCCTTGAATCTTCATATAAACTGCACGAATAAGCGGATTGGGGTTCATTCTTCATAAATGAACAAAATGCTCTTGTGCAAACATGTTTATAATTCCCTTAATATGCGCAAATAAAACAAAATTTCCGTTAAGATGATTCTGCCTTCTAACTGTTGTTGTCCAAATCATAAAATGGAAGTATAAAATCAGGTCGAAGCAATTATTTGGAAACTTACATAAACGTATGATGAAGTTGAAAAAAACTTTGCGAAGTATATTTCACACTAAAGCCGATTGACAGGTTGCTTTTACGCATATGCCGTCGAAACTTTGTACACCCTTTCCCCTCAAGAAAATTCAACGCTTCTGAAAACATATTGTTTTATTTCCATTTTCCGGGTATAGAACAACAAGTCATCTCTTTTTTTGCACTTTTCTGTCTAGTAAACTGTAAAAAATTAATAAGGTTGGATATATTTAATTGAATATTAAAAATATTGAAGTTAGAATGGAGACGGAATGTATGTGAATTATTCCTGATTCCGAAGTAAAAATATTTATTAAGGAGGAACATTGTATGAAAAGATTCACTTGGCTATCTCTTATTCTCACAGCTCTTTTATTAGTTTTAGCTGCATGTAATGGCGATGACGAGACGACAAACGAGTCAACACAGGGCGGCAGTGATACAGCAGAAGGTGCAAAGGAAGAAAACCCTTCCGGCAAGCTCGTTATTTATACGGGGCGTGATGAAGGAATGGTGCAAGGGGTTATTGAAAAATTCAATGAACGCTACCCTGATATTGATGTTGAATACATGACGATGGGCGCACAGCAGATTTTGGAGCGTGTCCGTGGTGAAAAAGCGAATCCTCAAGGCGATTTTTGGTGGGGCGGCACACAGGCAGCTATGATGGTCGCTGCGGATGAGGATTTGCTGCTGCAATGGAATCCTTCCTTTATCGATGCAATTGACACACTTCATAAAGATGAACAAAATCGCTGGGTCGGTGAAATGCTTTTACCTGAAGTTATTATGATTAACAGCGATGTTATCTCGCCTGAGGAAGGTCCTCAAGATTGGGACGACTTGCTTGACCCAAAATGGAAGGACGAAATTTTAATCCGTGGTGTACTGGCTTCGGGAACGATGCGCACAATCTATTCGGCTATGATTTATCGTCAAGGCGCTGATGATCCTTCAAAAGGCTATGACTGGCTGAAAAAATTAGATGCCAATACAAAGGAATATACGCAAGACCCGAATGCATTGTATTTAAAACTTGCACGCCAGGAAGGTTCAATTTCGTTATGGAACTTACAAGATATTTTACTGAAAAAACATACGACTGATTATACATTTGATTTCATTTATCCGGAAAGCGGGGCGCCGATTTTAGTAGATGCTGTCGGTATTGTGAACAATGCGAAAAATGCGGACAACGCAAAATTATTCATGGAATTCCTATTTGAGCAAGATACAATGGTCGAGCTTTCCGAAGAATATTATCAAATCCCGACACGTACGGATATCTCTGCTGACTCAATGCCGGATTGGTATAAAGATTTGGATTTGAAAACGATGGATATCGACTGGCAAATGATGGCTGACAAAGAAGCGGAATGGATGGAACATTGGGATACAAATATTAAAGGCAAAGGTAAATAATTTTCGCAAGGAAGGCCTCTGCATGAAGAGGTCTTTCTTTTCCTAGTTTGTTATGGGTGAAGGGGGTTCGATGTGATGAAAGCTGTTCGTATTCAAGATGTTTCAAAAAAATTCGGTGATGTATTGGGTGTCGATGATTTGGATTTAGATATTAAATCCGGCGAATTCTTTACATTTTTAGGTCCAAGCGGCTGCGGCAAGACGACAACATTGCGTATGATAGCCGGTTTTTATTACCCATCCACAGGAAAGATTTATTTTGACGATCACGATGTCACAACTTTACAGCCAAATAAGCGCAATATCGGCATGGTGTTTCAAAACTATGCGCTCTTTCCGCATATGACAGTCGATGAAAATATTGCGTTTGGTCTTGAAATCCGAAAATACGATAAAAAGGCAATTAAAGAAAAGGTGGATCGTATTCGCGGGCTTGTTCATTTAGGTCCATATGGCTCTCGTAAAATCAATGAGCTATCTGGCGGACAGCAGCAGCGTGTTGCCTTGGCCCGCGCTCTCGTCATCGAGCCGGATATATTGCTGCTTGATGAACCGTTATCCAACTTGGACGCAAAGCTTCGGGAAGAAACACGGATTGAGATTAAGCGTATTCAATCAGAGCTCGGTGTGACAACTATATACGTAACACATGATCAAACTGAAGCAATGGCGATGTCTGATCGGATTATGGTAATGGAAAACGGTGTTGTGAAGCAAATCGGCACCCCGCAGGAAATTTACCATCGCCCAAACAACCGCTTTGTCGCTACTTTCATCGGTGAAACCAATTTGCTCGAAATGAAAGTACAGTCGATTAATGATGAAACGATCACTGTTGCGAATGAAAATGGCCTTACTTTACAAGGCTTAACCGAAAACTTGGCAAAAGGGCTGCAAGTAAATGTCGGTGATGAAATTTATGTATCGATACGCCCGGAAGCATTTGAAAGTGGTGCTGGCGACAACACGATTTCCGGCATAATCGAGCTGACCGAATTTACGGGTCTCAGCGTAAACTATTTTTTAAAATGGAATAATACGACATTAAAAGCGATGATTATTAGTCGAGGTACGGCAATAAAGCAAGCCGGTCATACAATTGATTTGCATATCCCAAAACAAAATATTTATTTTCTCGGAGAATAAGGGAGGAGGCACACAATGAGCAAAGAAACCGTTGACACTTACAAAGCGAATTGGTGGTCTCGTCTTACACAGTCACGCTATTTTGTATATATTCTCGTCTCTCCGCTCTTTCTGATTTTATTTGCTTATGTCATTTATCCGTTTTATACAACATTTGTTCAAAGCTTTGCAGGTGATGATAAACTCGCAAATTATACGAAGTTTTTCAGTTTGGAAAGTACAGCGAATTTAGAGGCGCTTTGGAATAGTTTTTATATATCTGTCATCAGTGTTGTTTGCTGTGCGATTGTAGGTGTGGCAATGGCGTTTTTACTAGAGCGCTATGATTTTCCAGGAAGAAGAATACTATCCGTTTTAGTGTTGGTACCAATGGCGCTGCCGCCGTTGGTCGGAGTATTATCGTTCACATTTTTGTACGGGGAAAGCGGCATCTTCCCTCGGCTATTCCAGCAACTGCTTAGTTTGGAGGATGTTCCTTTTTCATTGAAAGGGATTTGGGGTGTGATCGTCGTCCATACGTTCACGATGTATACGTATTTTTACTTGACGGCTTCGGCAGCGATTAAAGGGCTTGATCCATCATTGGAAGAAGCTGCTACAAGTTTAGGTGCCAGCCGTATTCGTGTTTGGAGGAAAATCATTTTACCGATGCTTACTCCTTCTTTAATCGCTTCGTCCCTCCTCGTATTCATGGTGTCGATGGCATCCTATACGGCCCCTCTGATGTTTGGGGTGGAACGAACGATGACAATGCAAATTTATTTATCGCGCACGAACGGCAACTTGGACATGGCGGCGACACAGTCCACGATTTTATCGATTGTGTCGATTACATTTTTGCTTATTATGCGTTGGTATCAAAACCGGCGCAACTATCAAAACTTGAGCAAAGGTGTGAGTGTGCACCGTTCAGAGGTAAGTTCAAAGCCATTGAAATATTTAGCGGTCGCCCTTTCATTCATAGGCACCCTTATTTTAATATTGCCGATTTTAGTGCTCGTGCTAATTTCTTTTTCAAAAGATGGTGCTTGGACAATCCAAATTTTGCCGACCGAATATACGCTTGATCATTATAAAGCGCTGTTTACCGATGAAAGGACATGGCGACCAATCTGGAACTCGCTGCAAATGGGCTTCATCGCAACAGTCGGCAATATTATATTCGGTGTTGCTGCAGCGTATGCAATGGTCAGACTTAGTTTTAAAGGGAAAACGATGCTCGATATTTTAATCACCATTCCATGGGCATTGCCTGGCACAGTCGTTGCGGTAAATTTAATCGCGGCGTTCTCGACTGAAAGCGTATTTACATTCAACCAAGTATTAATCGGCTCGTTTTGGATTTTGCCGCTCGCCTACTTTATCCGCCATCTGCCGCTTGTATTCAGGTCGACTTCCGCTTCCCTTATGCAGCTCGATCAATCAGTGGAAGAAGCGTCGCGCAGTTTGGGGGCGACATGGTGGTACACATTCAGAAAGATTGTCATCCCGCTTACATTGTCAGGCGTTCTTGCTGGGACATTATTAGCTTTCGTGCAAAGCATTGGGGAGTTTGTTGCATCGATTTTAATTTATAACACATCAACAATCCCATTATCGGTTGCGATTTTCCAAAAGCTGTACGCATTTAAGTTTGGGACGGCTTGTGCATACGGTGTATTGCAAATCATACTGATCTTGATTGTGCTCATCATTTCAGAACGTTTATCGAAAGGTTCTGCCGGATCTGCAATATAAAGCAAAAAAAGAATTGCCGAAGTTTTTCGGATAATTCCTCAGCGGCATGCAGCAATGCCCTCATTGCTGTGTGACCTATGCTTATAAAGGGGAAAAGCTGTGCTAAAGGTCTCATCGGCTTTTAGCACAGCTTTTTAAATTAAAGATTTTTCACCATCCATAATTCATCATAATAGATCCCATCGATTTTCAATGCCTTTTGCTCTATAGCATATTGCTTGAATTGAAGAGATTCATAAAGCGCAATCGCCTGTTCGTTTGATGATCCGACTGTCAAATGAATCTGCTCAAGCCCATCATTTTTCCGCAATAATCGAAACAGCTCTTCCAGCATCATCCGAGCTGCACCTTTTTCTCTTGCTTCCGGGACGACGTACATCCCCATAATATGTCCTTTATGATATAGCTTTGCACTCGTTTCCCGCACAAATGCAACAATCCCGATCAATCGTTCCCCCTCAAATACCCCGAGAGTGAATTTTTCGGCTTGCGGGCGAAGGCGTTGTTCAATTTCTTGAATCGTGTAATTTTTTTCATGTTCGTATGACGAGCTAAATAATGCTGGGTAATTGTATAATGCTTGAAGTCGTATTTTTTTGTATTGTGACGCATCTTTATAACCTAATATTCGTATATTCATCTTTTCACCTCATTTTATTGCATCTTCTATTACATACCCAACACATTCACCTTTTACACTATTCCCGATTCCATCGCCAACTCGATTTCCCGGCGAAGCGTTACTGGATCGTCCGCATAAATCCCGATATACTTAGCCTTTTTTTCGATGCCGCCGATCAAATGAATTGTTTGCTCATATTTCATCTCAATGACAAAAGCGGGCTGGTCCTCGGTATTTCCCCAAACTTTAAATTGATGCATATTTTCATTTTCAATCACAGAAAATGTTAAATAACGGAAAGGTTCGATAAATGCTGATGGAATGACGAGGCGTGCAAACAATATTCCCGCTGCAACGAACACAACAAAATTTCTAACTGACCATTTTCGTTTTTGCACTAGAAGAAGCGCCGGCGCAACAATCGCACAATCAATAAGTGAACCGATAACCATACCATTCACGTGCTCATCCGATAGTGTATAAACGAATGAAAACTGATACAAGGTAAAATTTCCCAAGCAGTACAATACAGGCGATAAGAAGCCATTTATAGTCGAATATTCTTTGTAAAGGCATACAACAACTCTCCCATTTATAATTTTTGGCATTACTTTACTTTTATTGTAAATTACGGTGCAAGCTTTTCAAAGATGCGATATACGGTGCCTGTATAATTAAAAGCAAATAAAAAACGCAAAGGCGATGGGAGCTTTTGCGTTGGCGTTTCTTTGTATTCAAACATGTATCGTATTACGTGCGCTACCCCTTCACCAATATTTCCTTCATCACTTCCCGGTTTCGTGTTTCGAATACTTCGTTATGTGATGACACTTTTGCATACTGATCAGCCGTTGGTTCAAGGCTTAATTTGATGGCATTAATCGCATTGACGGCATCCTGGAATGTACCGGTAATCAAGTAGACTTTATTTTCATACTTGGAGATATCGCCGACTGCATAAATACCGTCAACCGATGTCAGCCCTTTTCCATCCGTTAAATAATAATAGTCATACTCTTTATCTTTTTCCGGAGCAAGCGCAGCATCAAAAGAAAATGAAGAATCCCGGTCATAGCCGTGGTTTACAAGTACATCATCCACAACCATTTTCGAAGTTTGGTTTGTAACGACATTTTCCAGAATGACTTCTTCGATTTTTGTCTTTGTGTCGTTGGCCACAAGTGTTTTAATTTGCGTATTCGTAATAATCGGTACACCATTCTCCTGCAAATGACGGATTTGCGCTTCATGGGCAGAAAGCTTTTCACCCCGGTATATTACTGTAATCTTTTTGGCAATGCCGATCAGATCTTTCGCCCAGTCAATTGCCGAGTTGCCGCCGCCTGAAATTAACAGTGACTTGTCCTTAAAGCTTTGAATGCCTCGAATTGTATAATGCAAATTCGATACTTCATATTTCTCAGCGCCTTCAATATGCAATTTAATCGGACTGATAATCCCTCCGCCTACCGCAACGATGACTTTTTTTGAATAGTGTTTTTCGCCTGAACTTGTTTCAATCACAAATAGATCATCTTTCTTTGTGATGAAATCGACTTTCGTATTTAGACATACTGTTGGCTTAAATGTCAGTCCCTGTTTAATGAGATTTTCAATGACTTGTAGTGCAGGTGTCGCAGGCAAGCCGCCAATATCCCAAATAATTTTTTCGGGATAAACGTGCAATTTGCCGCCTAATGTCGGTTGAAATTCTATAATTTTCGTTTTTAAATCCCTTAAGCCTGAATAAAACGCGCTATATAATCCACTTGGTCCTCCACCAATTATCGTAACGTCATAAATATCGTTCATTCGAAACACTCCATTCTTTTCATTTTGCTAAAACGCTTGCCTTCTATCGCTGCTAAACGAGCACTTCGGATTTCGTATGGTGTCTTCCAATCGGTACAACAGAAGGCGAACCCGAAACAGGATCTTGTGTGACGATACAGTTTAAATCGAAAATATGTTTGATCAATTCACTTGTAATCACTTGAGATGGCGCACCTTCCGAAACAAGATTGCCTTCATGCAGCGCAAAAATATAGTCGGCATAGCGTGCAGATAAATTAATATCATGAAGCACCATCACAATTGTCGTGCCACGCTTGCGATTTAAATCTGTCAGCAAATCCAGAATCTCCACTTGGTACGTAATATCCAAATAGGTTGTCGGTTCATCCAAAAACAAAATATCGGTTTGCTGTGCAAGTGCCATCGCAATCCATACACGCTGTCTTTGTCCACCTGATAGTTCATCAATATGCCGATTGGCAAATTCAGTAATTCGCATAATGTCCATTGCTTCGGCAACAGCTGCATCATCTTCTTTTGACCAGCCTTTTAAAAAGCTGTGGTGAGGAAATCTGCCGCGCCCTATTAAATCTGCAACCGTAATACCTTCAGGGACGATAGGCGATTGAGGCAACAGCCCTACTACCCGCGCCAGTTGTTTGGCCGGGATTTTATGGATTGGTTTATCATCCAGCATTACTTGACCCGAAACAGGTTTTATTAACCGTGCCATCGTTTTTAAAAGTGTCGATTTTCCGCAGCCATTCGCCCCGATGATAATGCTAATTTTATTGCTTGGTATGGCAATACTTACGTCGTGCAAAATCGTTTTGTTGTCATAGCCGGCAATAATGCTTTCCGTTTGGAATGTATGTGTCGGTTTCATCATAAATCTCCTTTCCGATTAATACGGATTAATAAATAAATTAAGTATGGTGCACCAATTATCCCTGTAATGACCCCTACCGGATAGCGTGTCTCAAAAGCAAACTGTCCGATAAGATCTGCCGCCAATACTAAAATGATCCCGATTAAACCTGCAGGAATGAGACCTGAAAATCCGACACCTACCAATTTTTTTGCAATGGGACCTGCCAAAAAGGAAATAAAGGCAATCGGACCCGTTGCAGCAGTCGCCAATGCAATCATGAGCACCGACGTAATAATAAGGATGACTCTCGTTTGATTTGTATTGACGCCTAAAGAAGTTGCCGCCTGTTCACCAAGCTCCAGCATTTCCAGACGCTTCGCAAAATACATTAAAATCGGTGTGCAAATACACACGAAAATGATTAACGGATATAAGTTAGTTAATTTAGCACCGTTTAAACTACCGCTCAGCCATCTCATTGCAGCCGGAATATCATGCGTATCCCCGATGAGCATTAAATAGTTGATAAAGGCCGTCAGCATCGCCTGAATGCCGATACCGACTAAAATTAGTCGACCAATCGAAAAGGATGCGCCTTTTGCCAGCAGATATATAAAGATAGCTGTTGCAAGCCCTCCGATTATAGCTGCGATGGATACGACTGTATTGCTTGCATTCAAAACAATGATGCAAAATACAGCAGCAGCGCTTGAGCCAGCAGTAATACCGATGACATTCGGGTTAGCTAATGGGTTGCGCAGCATCGTCTGGAAAATATAGCCCCCGACACCAAACGCAAAGCCCGCAAACAACCCTGCCACCATTCTCGGAAAACGGATTGTATTTACCGCAAATGACGCACCCTTTACTTGCTCTCCGAACAATACACGGAGCACATCTTGCACAGGATAAATCGTATTGCCCAGCATCAGCATCGTACAGCAAAGCGCGAATGCGAGAAGCGCCAGCAATGCAGTCATCAGCATAAAGCGACGTTTTCTTTTTATTCGTAAATTCCTAATTGTATTAATCGTTTCATTCATCATATCGCACGCATTTTCGCTTTCATTGTAATTAAAATTAAAATCGGTGCGCCAATAAAGGCCGTCACAATACCAACTTCCAGCTCGCTTGGACTCCCGAGCAATCTGCCAACTACATCAGACAGCGTTAAAATGATGGCGCCCGACAATGCGGACATTGGAATAATATAGCGTAAATCCGGTCCTATTACGAGACGTATGATATGCGTAGCTAATAAGCCTATAAAGCCAATCGGTCCTGCTAGAGCCGTCGCAGCTCCGCATAATAATACACCACCTAATGCAGCCACGATTCTTAAAGTGCCTGTCCTTACGCCTAATCCTTTCGCCACATCATCACCTAGTGCCAAAGCATTTAAGCCCGGAGCTGTAAAAAGTGCAATTCCAATTCCTACTATTATAAATGGCATAAAAAGAGCAATAGCGTCCCAGCTGCCTGAGCCGACACTACCTACTTGCCAAAATCTGAATTGATCCATTACATTTGTGCGCGGAATCATCACCGCTACAACGAGGGATGATAAAATTGCGCTTGTCGCTGCGCCAGCTAAGACGAGCTTCAACGGTGTCGCGCCCCCGCTTCCCATTGAACCAATTCCAAAAACAAAAATAGCGGTAATAAATGCGCCCGCTATCGCTAGCCAAATATACTGATTGGCCGAGCTAATATTCAAAAAGGCAATACCGCAAACGACAAAAAGGGATGCCCCAGTGTTCACACCTAATATACTCGGATCAGCAATCGGATTTCGTGTAACAGATTGCATCAGTGCACCCGATACACCTAATGCAGCACCACATAATAAGCAGAATAAGGTTCTGACAATTCGCTGTCTTACAACACTCGCCTCATGAGACTGAACTTCTGAATGGAAGAGCCCATTCAGAAGGTCTGTCCAGCTAATCATCCGAGAGCCAAAGACAAGCGATGCCACGATACACATACCAAGTAAAATAATTAAAAGCAGCAGTACTTTCATAAGATGACGCGGCATATGTAGGGACTTTTTTTCTAAAACGGATGAGCTTTTCATATTACTTTAACTTTTTCGCGACTTCCGAAATTAGTGATACATATTCATCAATCGTGTAGTCAATTGAGAGCGGGTTTGGATTCCCTGCTGCTGCAAGTGGTGTGTTGTCAGGAATAACTAACACAGTCCCATTTTGAATTGCAGGTACTTTTCCTAAAATCGGGTCTGCTTGAAGTGATTTTAATGTGTTGTCATCGCCATATAAGATAAGAATTTCTGTATCATTCAAAGCATCTGCGTTTTCAGCACTTAATTCGATATAGAAGCTGTCTTCATTTTTAGTTTGTGCTTTAAGACCTTCTGGATACTCCATTCCAAGCTCCACTAACAATTCTCCGCGTGGGTCAACTGGTGTATAAATGTAAAATTTCGATAAATCTGTCGCATTGAACATACCAAATGCTGCTTTTTTTCCTTTAATTTCCGGGAATTCATTTGCTTTATCTTGGATCAGTTTTTCTGTATCAGCAATTAATTGCTTTCCTTCTTCTTCCATGCCCATCCCTTTTGCGTTGTACAGAATTTGGTCGCGCCATGTAATAACCCATGGTGTTGTTGGATAAGCGATTACTGGTGCAATCTCGCTTAACGTATCATATTCTTCTTGTGTAAGACCTGAATATGCAGCTAAAATGACATCCGGATTTGAATCTGAAATAGCTTCAAAATCTAAGCCGTCTGTATCTTGGTAAATATTAGGATTTTCTTCACCCAGCGCTTTTAGCTTTTCAGCTGTCCATGGCAGCATGCCGCTCTCATCCTGCACACCATAGTTTGCAGCTGAGAATCCTACTGGCACTACATCCAAAGCAAGCGCCACATCATGGTTTGCCCATGCAATTGTCGCCACACGCTCCGGCTTTTCTTCAATTATTGTTTCTCCTAATGCATGTTTAATAACGATTGGATATTGTATTGCTGAATCTTCTGAATTTGCTGTTTGTGAATTTGTATCTTCTTCATCATTTTCCTTTGTGCTTGAATCTTTATCTGAACAGCCGGCAAGTACAAGAAAAACAACTGTTGCAAATAGCATTGTCATAAATGAATAAAACTTTTTTGATTTCATCTCAATAACGCTCCTTAAATTTAATTGATAACAATTATCATTGTCATTAACATTATATCTAACTGATAATCATTGTCAATAATTTTTAATACTAAATAACTAATATTTATTGTCGGTTGATTGAGAAAGTGTATTCCCATCATTTCAAAAAGCAGAGCCCTTACTGGACTCTGCTTTTTGCTAAATGGCTGCGTATGCCTTTAATCATTAATTGATTTGAAAGCGATTAATCGATGCTTCCAATGTTATTGCTGTTTCATTTAATTCTTTTGTTGCGTTTGCTATTTGACCGAGAATTTCAACTTGCTTCATAGTGACCGATAAAACTTCGGATGAATGTTGAACAGATGTTTTCGAAATATGGTTCAACTCTTCAATGGATGCCATAATTTGCTCTGACGATGCTGACATTTGCTCTGATGCTGCCGACACTTCCTGAATTTCATTGGAAACTTTCTCGGTCGTTGTCAGTATTTCTTCAAATGCCTGATTCGCCCGCTGTACATCCAACATTCCTTGCTGGACTTCCGAAACTCCTTGAGCCATTGAGAATACGGCTTTTTCTGTCTCCTTTTGTATTTCATTTATTAGCGTCACAATCTGCCCCGCGGACTGATTGGATTGCTCGGCTAATTTTTTCACTTCCCCTGCCACGACAGCAAAGCCTTTTCCATGTTCACCTGCACGAGCAGATTCAATAGCTGCATTTAATGCAAGCAAATTCGTTTGATCTGAAATCGCCGTAATTACATTGACAATCGCACTTATTTCTTTTGACCGACTTTCCAACCCTTTGATCATATTTGCAGATTGCTGGACGACATCGTGAATTGTCGTCATTTGATTAATGATTTTATTGATCGCCTCATTCCCTTGCTGGGCATTTTTCACACTAACTTCCGAATAGTCCGCTACTTGAGTGGCACTTGTTGAAACTTGCTGAATAACAGTCACGACTTCATTCATGGCAATCGTGCTTTCTTCAACGCTGTTCAACTGTGTTTCCACGCCGTTGTTCAATTGGTGTATCGTAGTGGACACTTGATGCGCACTGTCGTTTACGTTTTCCATATTTTCAAACAAAGAATCTGCCGAGTTTTTGACATTGTGTGCACAGTCGTTCACTTCCCGTATCAGCCCTTTTAAATGATCTAGCGTTTCATTATAGCTTGTTCCCAACTGGGCAATTTCATCTTTGCCTACCGGGGTAATTTCATGTGTGAGATTGCCTGATTCTAAAACGGTAAAGGCATCGTTCAGGTTTTCAATCGGCTTAGTTATTCTTTTTGCGATAATATACATCATCGCCAGCCCGATGAGCAGAAAACTAATCGTCAGGATGATAAGCGTATTTTTCAGTTTATTGATCGGTGCGAAAAGCTCTTCATAGGGCGCCCCATATATAATTCCCCATTGGTCGCGCGTACCGGCATATGCAGCCATTTTGTATTCGCCATTCAGCTCATAAAGTTTCGTTCCGTTCTCCCCTTTTAAATAATATTCATGTATTTCGCTTAATTCCGGTACATTAAAGTCATGTATTGTTTTGTCTATAATCATTTCCTCAATTGGATGATGAATGACCATACCTGTCGTACCGAATAATGATGCATATCCTGTTTGTCCGAATTTCGCCTCTTTCACAACAGAGATTACTTCCTCCAACGGAATTCCGCCGACGACAAACCCGCGTGCTTTCCCATTTATCATAATCGGTGCTGCAACTACCGATATTAAATTCCCTGTGGCAATACTAATATTCGGATCAACAAGCACAATCTTTCCTTCTTTTACATCATTCAAGTAGGCTCGGCTCGACAAATCGATTGTTTTCCCTTCATCTGTCAACACATTTTTCCCTATCAAATCATGGGAAATCGCGATTGTTTCAAATTCAGGAAAGGCCGCTCTTAATGTTCGGATATGCTGCAGCTGCTGATCTTTATCACCAAAATAGGCGGCGGCCGATACGGAAATCGATTCAACAATGCTCTTTTTTTCTTGTATATAAACATCCATTTTCTCTGTTAAATAAAGGGCCTCCTTCGTTGCTTCGATTTTGATGCTATTTTCCAGCATATCGCTTGCGGTGAAATAGCTTATAAAGGATACTGCCAACATTCCAACAAATAATAGCATGCTTATACTTAACATAAGTTTCATCTTCAAACTCTTCATTCGCATCGCACCTTTTACATATTTTTCTATAATTTTAGCCCCTTTTTCCCCATTATTCGACATTTTTCTAGTAAAATTATTTATTTAATTCTAAATTTTCGAAATAATATACTTCTCCTATTTCTAGCATATTTTCCTTGTAAACATACTTTTTTTATTATGAATGACATCAATTTTTATCGGAAAAAATACAACTTGCAAATTCCAATATAGTAACGACCAATAATATATAAGGATATGTCACATTTCTGTAATAATATAGTTGTTTACATGGCCCTCTACAAAAAAAAACGTGTTCCGTCGAGAGAAACACGCCCAAAGTATACTGCTGAAATTATATTGCTAATCCGATTCGTCTTCGTAAATGGACACTTTATTTTTTCCATTCTCTTTTGAAACATACAGTCCTTTATCTGCTCTTCCGATAATAGAGCTCGCATACATATCGTGTGCCTTATAAGAGGTGACACCTAGCGATATTGTAATCGCTCTACCCATCGGACTTTTTGTTTCTGCTATTTTCGCTCGAATTTGTTCTGCTAAATCGAATGCCTCCAATTCATTTTTCCCTTTCAGCAAAACCCCGAATTCTTCGCCGCCATATCGAAATGCCACGTCATCATTTTGTGTAAAGCTGCTTAAAATAGAGGCAACAAATTTAATCACATCGTCCCCAACTAAATGACCGTAATGATCGTTTATTTGCTTGAAATTATCGATGTCGAGCAATATTAGAGAAAACGGCTTCTTTTGAGCAACCCATTTATTAATGGTAGCATCGAAATTCCTCCGATTGGCTAGACCCGATAATCCATCGAGTTGCAGTTCCTGATTCAGCATCATTAAATGACTTTTCACTTGGCGATTGAGCTGGTTTATTTCATAAATATGCGAGTTGATATATAACATTTCGTCTTTTGATGCACTTATATCTTTATTCAGCAATGATCTTTCCGAGTATTCGGCCAATTTAGTCAACGGCTTAGTTAATATTTTTACGATAATGCTTGCAAAAATTAATAGAAAGACTAGAAATGTAAAGGATTGTGTAATTAAATTGATCAGCAAATCATTTATCGGACCATTAATCGCGGATGCCGGAGTTAATGAAATAATGCCCCATCCTAAATTATCGATATACGTAAACCCCGCAAAAAACTCGTCCCCTTGCGCATCTGTCACTTTTTTAAAACCGCTTTTCCCATCTAGCAACTTTTTCACAACAGGATCCTTGCTTGCATTGCTGAAAATCTTTTCGCGATTTGGGTGATATAAAATGCGCCCATTCCGATCCACTGCATATACGAAAGAGCCATCATTGTACGCATGTGTCCCTAAAATAGTGTCGATTACATTATTATTTTCCAAATAGACCGTGCTCACCATTACCCCTCCCATATTTTTTTGCTCGCGGAATATAGGGGCTGTCACAAGAAAAAGCAATGTTCCGCTTGCGGTTTCATATGTGTCTGAAATAAACGGCTTTTTCTCTCTGAGGGCTCTCTCCATGATTTTCGCATCGATTTTCGTGCCGGCTTTTATTGTAATATTGTCCTCGCTTTGAAATTCATGCGGGCTTATCAATTGAATGACGCCATTTTCATCGGCAATAAAAATCGAATTGAAATGCTCTTTTTCCGATTCATAGAATATGTCCAGATGTTCTTGGGTAAATTCCGTTTTACTTGCCAGATTTGCCAGCGCAGTAATCGTTAGCTGCAAATTATGAATAATATATTCGGTGCCTTCCGCCAATTTATTGGAGTAGTTATTATTGCTTTCTAAATAATTGTTCGTCAATGATTGTTTCAATGCGTTTGTTGAATAATATAAATTCAATAAAGTACCAATTAAAACAAAAACTATTACTATTATGCTAATGACGACATTTAATTTGATCTCTTTTTTCATAATCACACTACTTCCAAACAATAATTCTTTCTTACTTGAATATTTTACAGAGAATAACAATGCCTATCCCCATCATATTAGGAAAGCATTTTTTGATGAAATAATGCAAGTTTATTCTGTAAACTGATTAACCACGTTTTTAAATTACTTGTATTGGATTTTCCATCTTCCATATCCCGTACAATCCCTATACCCGAAAATCCTGCTCAAATAATTTTTTTCTCTTTTATACTTCATTTCCCTTTAAATTGACGCTAACGTAAATGTTATACTTTTGCCAATGGAGGTGTCTTAGGTGAAGTCCATTAAAGTGATTGCCAAACAATATGCACTGACGCCAAGAACTTTACGCTACTATGAAGAACTTGGCATTTTAAAGCCGACAAGACCTCATAACGGGATGCGCCATTATTCCAAACGGGAGGAGGCGAAGATAAAGCTCATTATACGCGGGAAAAAGTATGGTTTTTCAATGGATGAAATTAAGGAAATGATTTTGCTTTTTGACCTTGACCGTACTGGCGTGAAGCAGTTGGAGCGGACAATTGAATACGGTCGGCAAAAGCTGAAAGAAATTGATGACAAGATTCAAGAGCTGTATGAAATCCGTCAAGATATTGAAAAGACGGAAGCTATTTTTCGTGAAAAACTAACTCAATTATTGGAGGAACAATCATGAATATTTCAAATTTATTGGCTCGTCATGCAAGGAAGTATCCGGATCAAGCTGCTGTAATTAGTTTAGGGCAGGAAACGACGTATAAACAATTGGATGAACAGGTGAACATCACGGCCAATGCTTTATGTGCAAGTGGAATTGCAAAAGGCGATAAAGTCGGGATTTTCATGCCGAATGTAAAGGAATTTGTCGTCCTGTACTTTGCCATACAGCGCATTGGTGGTGTTGTCGTACCGATTAATGCCAAATTTGTTGCGCGCGAAATCGAATACGTGCTGAACCATAGTGACGCAAATGCGATTTTTGCCCATGAGCTTATTTTCGATCAAGCCTCCTCCATTTCTTTTGACGGTTTAAAAGTAAAAACAGGTGCAGCTTCATTGCATTGGCAAAGCTTCGAGCAATTCCAGGCAGCTGCAACTGACGAAGCGGCTCTTTGCGATTTAACCGAGGACGATGACTCGACATTGCTCTATACTTCCGGAACAACAGGCAATCCAAAGGGCGTATTACTCACAAACCGCAATGTGCTTGCGGTCTCGCATATGATTGCGATCGAGATGGAAGTGAAGCCTGAAAGCCGGCTGCTCATCATGATGCCGTTAACCCATTCCGCACCGTTGAATCTATTTTTGGCAACTGCTATTTTAGTAGGCGCAACCGCTGTACTGACACCGACATTCACGCCCGATTTATTGATTGATACAGTGCAGACATATAAAACAACCCATTTCTTCGGCGCACCTGTCGCCTATCTTTTAACAGCAAGTTCACCGCATATTGCAAATGCCGACCTTTCCTCAATGAAATGGTGGGTATATGGCGGTGCACCGCTATCAGAAAAAGAAGTACTATACATTCAAAAGCAGTTTAACACAGAAAATTTAGTATGTGTGTACGGCCTGACAGAAGCCGGGCCAAGCGGATCAATTTTGCATGCAGCCGATCATCCGCAAAAAGCGGGAAGCATCGGCAATCGCGCACCGTTCGGAACAGAGCTGCGCGTCATTAATCATTTAAACGAAGACGTCGCACAAGGCGAAATCGGCGAAATTATTTTATTCGGTGAAGGCAATATGAAAGAATACTATAAAAACCCTGAGGAAACGAAAAATATATTCATCGATGGCTGGGTCCGATCAGGCGATTTGGGCCGCATTGATGAGGAAGGGTATATTTACATTGTCGACCGTAAAAAAGATGTCATCATTTCCGGCGGTGTCAATATTTATCCGAAAGAAATAGAAGATCAATTGCTCCAGCATGAGGCCATTTTTGAAGCAGCCGTTTTCGGTGTGCCACATCCAGAATGGGGTGAAACGGTAAAGGCTGTATATTCGGCAAAGGCATCTGTTTCAGAGGAGGAAATCCGCAATTTCCTTTGCGAAAAACTTGCCGCGTTTAAAGTGCCGAAAATTTATGAGCAAGTCGAAGCACTTCCGCGCAATGCATCCGGAAAAATATTAAAGCAGCAGTTAAGAGGTGAAGCAAATGCAAGTACAAGTGTTGGCCAATAGGCATGAAAAAAACAAAAATTTCTATGAAGCAGACAAAACATTGCAGCAGCTTCTGCAGCAAAAACTACCTAGCGACTTTTATGCGTATGCCAATGAACAGCTCACAGCATTCGGAAAGCTTTGTGCAGGGCCAATAGACGCCCGCGCAAAAGTGACGGATCGTGAAGGAGAGCCTAGATTGCGCCGCTACAATGCATATGGTGATGAAGTGAGCGAAGTTATTGTCAATGAGGGCTACAAGCAAACCGTTGCCGAAACGTACGCGACGGGCATTGTCGGCTATGTGCACAAAAATATCCCCGAGCTCGGACATAAAGGCAATTACATGTACAGCTTTGCACAAGGCTATTTATTATCGCAAACGGAGCCTGGCTTTTACTGCCCTGTCACATTAACGATGGCGACCGCCTATTTATTCGAGCATTATGCTTCCGACGAATTGAAGCAGAAATTTATGCCGCATATATGTGCGACAGGCGATGCGGAATTATTTGAAGGAGCCACTTTTTTAACGGAGCGTCAAGGGGGATCCGATGTCGGGGCAAATGTCGTTGAAGCGCGATTTGAACAAGGTGAATGGCGTTTATACGGTGAAAAGTATTTTGCATCGAATGCTGGGATGTGCGGAGTTGCAATGGTACTTGCTCGCCAGACGACCAATTCCAAGCAAGGCTCCAAAGGTTTAACATTGTTTGCTGTACCATGGCATGACTACGATGGTGAGCTTAATAACATTACGATCCGCCGATTGAAAGATAAGCTTGGTGTAAAAGCAGTACCATCAGGAGAAGTCGAGTTTAATGGTGCAAAAGCATATGTTGTCGGGGATTCGTCTAAAGGAATCTACTATATGCTCGAAGCTCTCAACTTGTCGCGAATTTGCAATGCCGCAGCATCTGTCGGCATTATGAAGCGTGCATTGGACGAAGCGGTGCACTATACAAACGGAAGGACAGCCTTTGGACAAAAAATTGCCGATTTTCCGATGGTACAGCATTCCTTAGGAGCATTGCACGCAAAATGGCATGCCTCTCTTGTCGCGCTATTCGATCTAGTGGAGCGCTATGATGCGGTCGTAAATGGCGGCGCATCGGAGGAAGGGCAGCAAATCGTCCGCCTGTTAATCGCGTTAGTGAAAAAGGAAACGGCGGAATGGGCGATCGAATTTACGCATGAAGCAATTGAGCTGCATGGCGGCAATGGCTATATCGAGGATTTTGTGCTCCCTCGCCTGCTCCGGGATGCGCAAGTATTGACCGTTTGGGAAGGCACTTCGAATATTTTGGCGCATGAACTCATCCGCCTCGTGCAAAAGAATGCGCATATGGCACTGCTTGAAGAGTTGAAGCAAACTGACCATCCATCTTTGCAGCAGCTCGCTTCTGCACTAGAGCAACGTTTCAAAACATTCGCCGCGCTTGATCCGGCTATGCAAACACTTGAAGCAAAGCCGCTCATGCAGCAGTTTGCCCGCCTATACGAAGCGGTCATAGCGGTACAGCACGGCAAAACAGCCGGCGAACGCGAGCAGGTTCTGGCTGAAATTTATATCGAGGAGCAATTTGACCAAAAAGTTTTCGGTGAAGCACCATTAACGGTGAAAAGTTTTTCGGCGTTTTAAAGGCTTGGTTATATTTAAGTAATGGAAAAAGAAAACAATTCATTGTCCACTTTCTTGTGGGAGCATATATTGAAGTGTGATTCGTTATAAGATCGTATTTAATGCAGTGCCTGGTTTTGTTACTAGGCACTTTTTTAGGATAAAAAAAGGGCCGTGCTGCAACTTAACCTGATCCATTAAATAACTGAAATCATCATTATGCTGAACTGTTAGATTATCAAATTTTTCACCATTCTGTATTTGGTAATCAAATATAATCGTTGCATAATTTTGTTTCAATTCTTCTATTGTAAAATTAGTCGCGTGTTCTTTTAACAGCTCGAGTTCTTTTTCATTAACATTCTGTAATTCAAATATCAATTCATCATCCAGCATCAACTCTTTTTGCGTACATCCGACAATTAACAGCACAGTTAATAACATAGTCATCATTTTTTTCATCAAATCACCATATTTCATGGAAGTGAAAAAACTCTCCACTCATCAATCCTCTACCTTCCTTCTATACCGCACCCAAATCATAAGCGGAATCAATAATATCGCCAAGTATGCACCGGCGAAGCTAAGGTAAGAATAGCTTGAGTTAGCGACAATTATACCCGATAGCAAGCCCCCTGCCGATCCTCCCAGCGCGACTGAAACATCGACGGAGCCCTGGACTTTCGCACGGTTTTGAATTGTCGTCGCATCAATGATCATCGCCGTCCCGCTAATAAGCCCGAAATTCCAGCCAAGACCAAGCAGGATTAGCGCAAGGGATATCGACCAAATCACATCACCCGGTGTATACGCCGCTAAAAAGCCCGCAAGCGAAAGCGTAATACCCGAGGCAATAACCATCCAGGCCCTACCTATTTTATCGACCAGAATCCCCGTCACAAGTGAGGGTAAATACATCGCGGCAACATGCATGCTAATCACCAGTCCAATAAGTGACAGCCCGCTACCTGCATGCTCCATATGAACCGGCGTCATTGTCATAATCGCAACCATGACAACATGTGTCAGCACAAGTACAATTGCCCCAACACTCATACCTAAACGATCGATTGTCGGCTGTTCATTTGCCGTAATACCTGCAGAAATTTGTTGGTTGTTTTGTTTTTCTGCAATAGCAATTGCTACGAGTAAAGGGTCTGGCTTTAATAAGAAGAAAAACGTAAAGCCGGCTAGCAAATACGCCAAAGCTGCGAGCAAAAACGGTCCGGTCAATGCCGGTAAGCCAATCGCCTCCGCTAAATGCCCAGTTGGCGTCACCAAATTCGGACCTGCAACGGCACCAAACGTTGTAGCAACCATTGCCATGCTTATAGCTGTAGCGCGCTGTTTCGGCTTCGCTAAATCCGTGCCCGCATAGCGCGCCTGCAAGTTTGTGGAAGTGCCCGCTCCATAAATGAACAGAGCCAAAAACAGCAGCACGATGTTTTCCATCGCTGTTGCAGTTACGACTCCAATCGCACCGACTCCCCCAGTAATGAATCCGAATGAAAGTCCATACCTTCGTCCAAAACGCTGCGAAAAACGCCCGACTAAAAAAGCGGACAACGCAGAGCCAAGCGTGAATAAAGCAGTCGGCAAACCAGAAAAGCTTTCAGATCCGAGCAATTGTCGAGCGATTAATGCCCCGACCGTAATCCCGGCAGCCAGCCCAGCTCCTCCAAAAGTTTGTGATAAAATAACAACCCATAACGTTCTTTTATAAAGCTTTTGTTGCTCTTCCTCCGAATGAACATAGCGTTCCATGGAGGGATTCAATGTTTTTCCCATAAACAGCACCCATTCTTTCTGTTTTCTATACGTATAAAGAAATTGTAAGAGCTGACGTAAATAATTGCCAGCAAAAAAAGGATACTAGTTCTTTGCAACCATTACATGCCCTATTTGGTAAAAGCTATATAAAAATGAGCTATAATGGTTTTATGATATGCTCAATTATTTTCGGGGAGGTTTAATATGATTCGGTTACTGAAGAAAACGGGTAGTGAGACACTTTATTGGCAAGTGTGGAAAGTGAATAAATATGTCTTTATTTTATCGGGCACATTAGGCGTTCAAGGCAGGGAAGAAGAGCTGCCGCTAGGATTTTTCGAAAGCTCAAAAAGAGTGATGAAAAATTTAGCGAACGAGAAGGTCAATCAAGGCTATGAATATGTGGATCCGAATTCATTAATTAAAATTGCTGTCCAATACCGCTATGAACATGAGGACCAATATTATGAAGCGGAAGAAAGAAGCTTAGTAGTAGAGGATTTATTAGATGATGTATTACATGAGACTGGCAATGGCGAACTATATGGCTCGGAAATCGGGGATGGGGCCGGCATTACTTTTTTCCTTGTTGTTGATTTAGGATTAGCACTGGAAGCAATCTTAAAAGTGCTATCCAGCCATCAATTAATAGAGGGTGCGGAAATCGCCTATTTAAATAAGGAAGGTTCATATATTGGCCTATATCCGGAAGGCATGGAATTCAGGCTTGTAGGAGAGGAATGAAAAAAAGGGTAATTGGTGCAAATCATTTTATAATGATTTGCACCCGAAGTACATGGATTTCCGACAACCGGATACTATTTCGCTTCTTCAATTGCTTCCATTAAAGTTGTGAATAGCGTTGGATCTTCTGCATCTTCATCCGTTACTTCATTTAGAATTTCAAAATCATCTGCATCAATTACGAATAAGCTCATGCCATCTTTCAAATATTCATCGGCCTCTACTTCGCCTTCGTAGTATTTGTATGTTGCGAACACAATGTTTGAACCTTCTTCTTCATCGAAAAAGAAATAAAGCTTTTCTGTGTTGCCGTATACTTCTCCCAAAACATCTTCAAGTTGTTCCGTGCCTTTGCCCCACTTCACTTCATTATTTACGGTTGCTGCCACGAGCGATTCCATTAATTCATCTACTGTATTCGTCATATAGTCCTCCAAATCCGTTCTGTTTACGGTTAATATTCCTACTGTATCACAATTTTAAAAAGGCGCTCTATTTGTAGATACTAAAGGGCGCGCTTTTATAGAACTTAAGAGGCATTTATCCAAGGTTTACATGATTAAAAATCCATACTGGCGCGCACCTTCTCAGGTATCATGACGACTTTCGTATCCAAATCGACAGAGCCGAAGCCAGGGTCAATACATTCCTCCCAATATTCCAGATGCTTTATATCGATCCAATGTGTGGAATCATCGACATTCATTCCGCCTTCTCCCCGAACTGAATACCAATATAAAAACTCTTCTCCATTCAAAATTTCGTAAAAGATCGTTTCTACATACACTTTTTCGCCTTCCAGTGTAACGAGCACATCTGCCATATGCTCATTCAAAAAGTTCAGCCACTCCTCAACTTTAGAAGATTTGTCAGGCTTTACCCGATAGCGCGTTAATTCCGCCTTCATTTCTGCATCCCCCTATTTCCTAATCCAATATGCCGTCCCATCATCACTGCGTTCCATAAAGCCGTACTCGATTAAATGGCGACGCAGTGACACAAAATCAGCATGAACAGTTTTTAAAATTTCATTTACTTCTTTTTCATGATAGTGCTTCCCTTTGTCAAAGCGCTTCAAAATATGCTGTAAAATAATGAGCTTTTTCTTTTCTTTGCTCGGAATCGTGTCAATTCCGCCATCCAGCCCGTCTTTAAAATATGTTGCCAATAATTTTTCACGTTCTTTTTCTTCAATGCTATAGCGTTCGTCCACTTGTCTCGCTCCTTTATGTATCGCGTAATGCTCGGGGTTTTTCATCAGCTGCATAAGCGCGATAAAAATTTTCGCCTGCTTCTCCTTCTCCCGCAGTTTGAAACGGTGCTGGCGAACAGTCGACACACTTGTCAAATTGCTGGCATCCACAATTTCCTGATCGGTTTTCCCTTCAAAAAAATGCTGCATCATCTCAATTTGCACATCCGTTAAGCCTGTCACCTTTTTATCAAGCGCAAGCAACGCATGGAATGGCGACGTGTGCACTGATTCGATATGCTTTTTCATCATACCTTCAGCTGTAAAAAAGCGATTGTCATGCGGAAAAACTTCGTGCAAATCATATCGGTGTCCACAATACAGACATTTGTATGCCTCATCTTGCAACTCATACCCTTTACTAAGCATATCTGCTGCAATATTTTGAAAATCCAAATTAACCACCTCCACAAACATTTATACTATACGTTTATTTATTTGTAAACAAAGTTCAATTTATATCAATCATTTTATAAACAAAAGAGATATCGGTTTATCTGTAAAAATTTCTTCTTACAAGAGAAACCACACTTCCATACATTTTTGCTATAATGTTCCATATAAAAGTTAACTGTAATAGTGCCAATCACGAATTTGTACATATATCTTCAAGAAAATCCCTGTTATATTGACTTAAAGTGAAAAATTTTAAGCTAAATGTTGAACTCTGGCCCATATCGCGAAATGATCAGTCTATTTATAATACTTATGGGCTTTTATCATATTGCTGCTCGCCTTCTTATTTGATAATAAACAGCACCATCGTTTTCATTTTCGCAATTTTAGTAACTTTCTTTAAAAAAATAACAGCAAAAACTTTTAATTCATCGCTAACAAAAAGAATAGGAGTTTTACAATGACAACTTTTGAACAACTGACAATCGATCAATTGGACGAAGCGGCTGCTTTTATTGCGGCGCTAAATACAAACAAAAAATTCCATATCGGCTACTGTGGTACAGATAAAGCAGATATTTTGCGGGATTTGCTTGAGGATTTTACAGAAGGTGATCAAGCGATTATTTTCGTATCACGTAGCGCCAATGAAATTACCGAACTCGTCGGCTTTGATATTTACGATGGGATCGCCGAAGTATGGGGGCCTTTTTCCAGTGGGCAAAATATCGAAAGACAGTTAAAGTTATGGCATTTTGCAACTGCTAGGCTTGGACCGTTAAAAGAAATTCTGTTTTTTATCAATGAAGAAAATTCATTCCAGCAAAAATTTATGGAAACTCTTCATAGCAAAAAGTCGGGTGAGCATTTGTATTTACGTTTAACGAAAGAAACATTCCAGCCGGTAGAAGCAATATTAAGCGAGCCATATAACGAACAGGATTTTCCGCAATTTGCAGCCATTCATTCACATGCTTTTCCGAATGCATACTACCCGGCCGAAACAATTACGGAAAAACTCCAACATAATCAGCATCAGCTTATTGTTTTGAAGGAAAACCAATCAGTTAAAGGCTATGCCTACTTTGAAATGGATGATGCACTTCACTCCACACATCTGGAATTCATTGCGATCGCGCCGGAGTATCGCGGGCAAGGCCTTGGCAAACAGCTTTTAAACGAGGCATTAACAATTATTTTTTTGAATGAAGCAATTACACAAGTTACTTTAACGGTAAATAATACGAACGCCGAAGCGAATAGCCTTTATTATAAAACCGGCTTCCATAAGCGAGATGCACTTTGGAGCTATATACTACAAGTATAGGAGAGTAAAATGAACGATTCTATCTCAATCTTAAAGCATATTCATGAAAAGAAATTAACGAACTTACAACTAGAGCAAGCAGATTCCCTGTTAACTTTTATGCTCGAACATATCGGAAGCACCGATACATATATTCGCGATACATTAATTTATGGCGGTTTTTGTGAGCTCATATTAAATGATCATCTATCCAATACACAGCTTATCAAAATTGCGGAAACATGCAGCGATGACGAGCATCTGTTTTTCGACATCCATGAACAGCAAGGCGATGCGGTATTAACCCGCTCATTTTCAGCGCTTGCCATTCAGCTAGTTTTATATAAAGACTGCAGCAAACCATTTTTAAAGGAAGATTTGGCATCTCATGTACTCACTAAAAGCATTCAATATTTAAAGTTTGAGCATGATTACCGCGGCTATATTGAAAACAAAGGCTGGGCGCATAGTGTTGCACATGGCAGTGATTTACTCGCGCGTGCTGTCTCGCATCCCCTATTTTCAAATATAGCTACAACAGATGATATACTTACAATATTAAAAAAATGTTTATGTACCGATTACGCATATATCGACGAAGAAGACGAACGGATGATGCCTGTCATTGACGCATTATTTGATAGGGGGCTTACTGAAGACGGCTTGATCAATTGGCTAGAGAAGCTTCATCACTACAAATATGATGATGGATTAAAATATTACCGCATGCAGTGGAATATTAAAAAATTCATGTTTACACTTTATGCCCATTTATTAAGAGCAGAAAAGTATACATCCGCATCAGGCTGGATTCATTCTCATTATATTTATATAGTATAGACGCCTGAATAAAACACAGAACGCAAAACCCTGCATAAACCGATGATGCGAAATCATTTGAAAATTCAGTGCAGCTATGCCATAATAGCACTAACTTATTTGAAGGGATGATGAATGGCTGATGGAAATATAATTCTATTTTACACGTAAAATGTATACGCATTTTCACTTAAAATAGGATTAGTCTGTCCATTTTTCATTACCTTATATGCCTTTACAGAGGCTTATTTACGTATGAATGCTAATCCTTCCGAACAATTTCGGGAGGATTTTTTTGGATAAAATTTAATAGCATGCTCAAGATTATCTATCCTTTCGCACTATTGTGTTCTTTAAGCGGGAAAATGCGTATACTTTCAAACGAAAAAATTGGAGGTATGCACTATGCCGATTGAAATGAAAAACCTGACTTTTAGTTATGATACGCTGGATGAACTATTGTTCGAAGATGTCAATTTGACGCTCGATCACTCGTGGAAACTTGGTTTGATTGGGCGCAACGGCCGCGGAAAAACGACATTGCTGAATTTATTTATGAATAAATTGCCGTATAGCGGAACGATTTCGAGTGATGAGGAATTTGTCTATTTCCCTCAAATAATTCGCGATCCGAAAAATATTACTTATTATGCAATTGAGGAAGTAATGGCGGTGGAATTATGGAAACTGGAGCGTGAATGCCAGCTGCTCGGACTGGATAAAGCAATGTTATGGCAGCCTTTTGAGCAATTATCCGGTGGCGAGCAAACTAAGGTGCTTCTTGCCGCGCTATTTTGCGAGGAAAATCGCTTCCCTTTGCTTGATGAACCGACAAATCACTTAGATATGAAAGCACGCGCAACGGTCGCGAATTATTTAAAGAAGAAAAAAGGCTTTATCGTTGTCAGCCATGACCGGGCATTTGTCGATGAAGTGGTTGATCATATTTTAGTTATTGAAAAAAGTGATGTGAAGCTCTATAAAGGCGACTTCACAACATATGAACAGCAAAAGAAGCTTCAAGACGACTTCGAGCTAGAACAAAATCGCTCACTGAAATCCGAAATCGACCGCCTGCAAAAAACGGCTCGGGAAAAATCCGACTGGGCTACACAGCGGGAAAAACCATCAGGCAATGACCCGTTCGGAAATGCGATCGCGAAACGCATGAATAAACGCGCCAAAGCAATTGAAAAACGCACAAGCGAAAAAATCGAGGAAAAAACAAAGCTGCTAAAAAATATTGAAACGGTAAGCGATTTGACGATCAACTGCCAGTCCAGCCACCGCAATCCAGTGCTGCGCATGAAAAACTTTACACTGAGCTATGATGGAAAGCCATTGTTCCACCCGATTACATTCGATATTTTCCAAGGTGAACAAGTGGCATTAATCGGCCCGAACGGCAGCGGGAAAACATCGCTATTAAACTATTTGCTAGGCTCTTTTGCAGGTGAAGTTCACGGTGAAATCAAGCTTCCACAAGGACTTAGCATGAGCGCCATTCGTCAAAATCATGACAATAATAAAGGCACTGTGAAGGATTTTGCCTTTGAGCACAGCATTGATTACACATTATTTCTCAACAATCTGCGCATTTTGGGCTTTGGCCGAGATATTTTTAACGTACCGATCGAAAGCATGAGCAATGGACAGCAGAAGAAGGTGGAATTTGCGAAGTCGCTCGGGCTCCCTGCCGAGTTTTACATTTGGGATGAGCCGCTGAATTATTTGGATGTTTTTAATCAGCAGCAAATTGAGACGATGATCGCACGCTACAGGCCGACACTGTTTTTTGTCGAGCATGATGCGTCATTTGTAAAGACGATTGCTGCAAAGATAGTGGAAATCAGACCATATTAGCAGGGGAAAAAGGTGTTCAAGAATGGCTTCTTGGACACCTTTTCCAATTCTTTTTTATTTTATCAGCCCGGCATATATACGATACTCTGTAAAGTGCGCAGCTAATGAAGCGCTGTTTTATATTTAATTCTATTAAATAACCGACATAAGCATTCCACCTATAGCCCCTGACACAACGATCATCCAAGGAGCCAATTTCCAAAAAGTGAGCATGCCAAATAAAATAGCTGCTAAAGCAAAGTCCATTGGCGTGAAGATTGAACTCGTCCAAATCGGCTCATAAAAAGCGGAAATTAATATGCCTACAACCGCTGCGTTTACCCCCATGAGCGCACCTTTCACTTTTGAAAGACGACGGAGGCTATCCCAAAAAGGAAGTGTCCCTAAAATCAATAAAAATGCGGGTAAAAATATGGCCACCGTTGCCAGTATACCTCCTGTCCATCCATTCATCACTGTGCCTATGTAGGCAGCAAATGTAAATAGCGGCCCCGGTACTGCTTGGGTTACGCCATATCCTGCTAGAAATGCCTCTTCACTCAACGAACCACCCGGTATAAATTCTCGTTCAAGCAATGGCAATACAACATGCCCGCCTCCAAATACTAGTGAGCCAGAACGATAAAAGCTATCAAATAGAGCGACCCAATGCATGGAAGTCACTTCTCTTACTATTGGAAGAAGAATCAGTAAAGCAAAGAATATTGCTAAACAACTTGCAGCAAACCCTCGGCTGATCGGAAAAATTGCTCCCTCCACGGAATCTTCCTTCTCTTGTCGATACAATAAGAAGCCAATGAACGCCGCTAAAATAATTATTCCAATTTGAGCATAAGCGGTTTGCCATAATAACATAACGACTATGGCAATGAGGGCAATTGTTTTCCTTTGGATATCCGGTGTTAATTTTTGGGCCATTCCTAAAATCGCATGTGCTACAACAGCGACCGCTACTATTTTCAGCCCATGAATCAAACCTGTATCACTCACATCTAGGCCTTGAACAACTAAAGCAAATATTATGAGAGCTGCAACGGACGGCATCGTAAAGCCTAAAAAAGAAACAATACCCCCTATTACACCCGCCCGCATCACGCCTATTCCAATTCCTACTTGACTGCTTGCAGGACCCGGTAAAAATTGACACAGCGCCACTAAGTCAGCATAACTTTTTTCATCAAGCCATTTTCTTCTCCGGACATATTCTTCATGAAAATACCCTAAATGCGCAATCGGCCCGCCAAATGATGTAAAACCTAATTTAGTGGATACTGCAAATATTTCAATTAATGACTTAACGTAACTTTTTTCACTTTTTATCAATTGCTCCATTTTTTCACCTTTCGTCGACTCTCGAATATCGATAATCATAGCAAAAAACATATTATTCCAAGCATAAATTTACAAAACTTTACAATATTTAAATAATCACTAAACGAAAAAAATGCCTTTAGCAAGAGCGCGTACACCGATCGAAGAAAATTAACGATTGTAAAAGAATAATAGCAAAAATCCCACTTTCTTTTCTCCTTGAAAAAATAGTGGGATTTCCGATACAACCTCAAGGATAATTCGTTGGTAGCCTAATCCATTGAGCTGCAGCACTTATTGTTTAATTTTAGATTACTCTGCTATTTCATAAAAACGCGACGCCCAAATATGATAGTTTTCGTTTTCATTTTTTGTTGAAAGAATACCTTCATATAATGTTGTACCACTTTCAATATCGAAAATTTGAAGTATATTGTCTTTTTCCGTTTCATTCATTACATATAGCTTGCCGTTTTGCGCACCGATGTTGTTTGATAAAGGTTTCGTGATTGCAACAGGATGCGGTACGCTGATCGGGTCAAGCCATCTTTGCTGCCCGATATTATACCGGTAAATCATCGTGTCTGTATCTGTTATATACACCGGAATGAAATAATTATTATCCACTACAGCGCTTTGCATTTCATACTCTACACCTTCCGGCAATTGAATCGGGCTCACTTCATTTGTCTCCATATTCAGCACGCTGACCTTACGGGAAATAATATTGAACTCTTCTTTTTTAGCATCATAGGAAGTTAATGCATATACATTATATTTTTCCTGCGCTAAATTATAATATGAATTATAAAGCTCAAAACTCTTTCCTATGTTTTCACCACTTGTCACAGTATCAATCAGGCTTTCACTCAGTAGTTGCTGTTTCTTCAAATCAATAATGACGACATAAAATTCCTCATCGCCATTATTTTTTACATGCCTTTCAAATAGCTTCATTTCATTGTTTACAACAGCAATATTAATAATGCTCATCCAGTTTAATTTGTTCTTCATCTCAGACTGGACTTCAAACGAGACTTTCTTATTATTTGCTTTATCCAATAGATCGATATGATAAGAATATGGGTCCCCTTCGCTCAGTTCCCATGTTCCGCTAGGTTCCTCTACATAAATAAGCTTCGTATCGTCCTCAAAATAGTTATTTGTATTGAACCCTTTTCCGCGCATGAAATTTTTATGTTTGTCGATCATCTGCTGGAATTGTTCAGGGATATACCGATAATGGTAACGGCCCAACGTCATTGTTTCATCTTTTTTGATAACGACGGAATGATGCATCATTCGATTTTCAACATTTGCTTCAATTACAAGCGAATCTATATATTTATCATCCCCGGAAATATTTTCAAACGTAAAATTGTAATTTTGCTTTGTAGCGCTTGCGACTTGTATATAGTGGACACTAATTGTTGCAGCGATAATCCCCGCAATAACAAGCAATTGCCAATATTTTTTCATCCATTTTCCCCTCCTCTACACGTTGATTTTTCGTTTCAATAAATAGTTTGCCATATAAATGGCAAATCCCAACGCTAAAATACTGCTTACTACTGTCATCAGAATCAG
Organism: Solibacillus silvestris; assembly: GCF_051967575.1. Taxonomy (NCBI): domain Bacteria; kingdom Bacillati; phylum Bacillota; class Bacilli; order Caryophanales; family Caryophanaceae; genus Solibacillus; species Solibacillus silvestris. The sequence continues at coordinate 48,292 of NZ_JBQCJW010000007.1, read as the reverse complement.
TTCATTATTGTAAAAATAATGCGTAATGCTTTGTAAAATAGCCGGAATCGCAATGATGAAGATTGAAACCGCACTATATAGCACTGCAATGAAAATACCTTTTAAATGATAGCTTCGTTCAAATAAAATGGCCGTGAAGACGATCGCTACTATAGTCATCCCCAGCCCGTAAGTCAGCACGAATTGTAAAAGTGTCTCCGGATACAATATCGTTAACAGCTCGTTGGAATACGTATAGAATATCCCCACGTCTTCGCGCAGTTGCCCAGGTATGATTGACCGGATGATTTGCTCCACGACTTCCAGTAAAATAATTTGCACACCGACAAGGCACAGGACGAAAAGTAAAATCGCCGTCAGCTTTGCAAAATACACATTGCGCCGTTCAGTCGGCAGCATTAATAAACGGTAGATAATCGATGACTTGCCCAGCCAATCTCGGTACCAAATGAAAAATACGTAAATGATGAGCACTGTTGCTGCAAACATGATAGAGAGCACAAAATATTCCGAGTTAAGAAAGTTGCGGAGTGAGTACCCGCCATACTCGAAAACATATTCGCTTTCCGAAATCTGATTCTTTATCATTATTTCCTTTGCTCTACTATTGAAAGAAAATGAATTGAGGACCGCACCGATCATTTGTGCGAGGGCGACAACAATGACTAGCGTCGCAAAAATTTTCCAAAATCGCTTCACTTCAAAATTGACGAGTTTTATATAATTATTCATCATACATACACCTCCCGCATGACATCAACGACCGATTTCCCTTCAGTTTCGCGTACATGCTCAACATCCATTTCCGTTAATACCGTGCCATTGCCAATAAGCACCGCCTTATCGATTAAATGCTCGATATCACTAATTTCATGTGTCGTAATAATGACGCCGCGATTTTCGATCAAATGACTTGTGAAAACATCGGCAATCTGCTCGCGCGAGAAAATATCGATTCCTGAAAATGGCTCATCCATCAGTATGTAATCCACATCCAATGCTAAACCGAGCAGTAAATTTACCTTTGCCGCATTCCCTTTTGATAAGCTTGAAATTTTATCGTTTGCCTCAAGTTTGAAAAAGGCAAGAAGCTCTGTTGCGCGCTGCTCATTCCATGTTTTGTAAAAATCGGCCATAAATTCGAAGCTTTGCGCAATCGTATAGTTCGGCATCATCGTTAAACGATCAGGGATGTACGTAATTTTTTCGTATGCATCCTTCGAAATCTTTTGCCCATCTATTAATATTTCGCCGCGGTCAATCGGTGTAAGCGCCATTATCGATTTCATAATCGTCGTTTTCCCTGCACCATTGATACCAATCAAACATGTAATTTGCCCTTTTTCAGCCGTGAAGCTCATATCTTTTAATACTTGCTTTTTCTTGTATTTTTTAAAGACATTTTTTACTTCAATCACGCTGCCCAGCCTCCTCATACTTTTTTTGCACGAGCTCCATCACTTCCGGAAGTGGCGCATTGATTGATTTAATCGAACTTATAAAAACTTGCACTGCTTCACTAATTAATTCTTCGCGTACACTTTTCAGCACCGCTTCATCTTTCGTAATACAACTTGGCATATTTCCTTCTGTATAAATCAATTGTTGCTCCTCCATTTCCTTATAGGCACGCTGCACCGTATTTGGGTTGATTTTGAGCTGGTTCGCCAACTCTCGCCGTGACGGAATCACATGTCCGGGCGCTAAAAAACCTTTCGCAATTTGTTCCTTAAAATGCCGTATGACCTGCACATACACAGGATCACGATTATTGAACTTCACTTCCACTATTGTCAGCTCCTTTCGTGTATTATCGGTTTAATACGCTATAGCTAAAAAAATGTATTAAGTGCTTCATACACACCTCACAATGTATTATGCATTTAATACACAGAATTTGTCAATCGTTTTCAAGGATCCTTTTAAAGATTTTATTATTAGGATTTTTTTCACAATCACCTACCGAACTATAGGAATAACTATGCTTAACATTTTCCATTTTTATAGTTAAAATAGACTTAATAACCAAATTAGGAAAGCGGTTTTTTTGACATGAAAAATGTATTATATACTCAACTAACTAAATCAATTCAAAAACTAACAAAACATGATACGAATGATTCCAGAGAGATCATCCGATTATTAAAGCAAACCTTGTCTATTCTCGATCAGCCACCGAAGATTTTAGTAACCGGGGAAACGAACGCCGGAAAATCCCATCTTCTTAATCAGCTGATTCCGGAAATCGGGCTTCCTGTTGAAAATAAACCCGCAACTGCACTTAGCACAATCATTGAATATGGGGATAATATTAAAACTTATGCAGTAGATCGCAATGGTAATGAAAAGGAAATGTCATTGGACGAGATAGATCAATATATATTGCAATCAAAGCGTGACGAGGCAAGAAGCAGCAGCCTGGAAAATATTCATTCTATTCGCATGACTGCACCAAACCCTTTATTGAAAAAGGTTACGTTAATTGATACGCCTGGCTTTAATTCGAATCACGATGAACATACGAATGTCGCTAAAAATTTCATCGAACAAGGAGATGGCGCAATTTGGCTGTTTGGCGGCGGGGTTAAAGGGATTAATTCCGCAACGGAAAACAAAACAATTCGACTATTGCAATCTTATGGTCTAAACGTTTTAGGTGTCGTCAACCGAATGGCTATAACTGTTGAAGCGTGCTATGATGACGATCCCGAACGCTTTGAGCAGCTTGAGCATAAGGAAGTAGCAAATATTCTGCTTAATGAATGGAAGCAGCGCTATGCTGAGATGAAGCTAACCGATTTAATTGGCATCGACAGCCTTCTCGCTAAAGAGGCCAAAGTAAAAAATATGAATGATCTTGACTGGAATGATAGCAATCTCGATGAATTAATAGATAAGCTCACTGCATTTGAAGCTAGAAAAAGAGTACAGCAGCAGGCGGCCGATTATTTGCAGAAATCATTGAAGACATATACAACAGAATATTTCTTTACAAGTGAAAGAAATGATAAATTAGCATCGTTGGAGGCTCGGTACAATGACAGCTATATAATGGATATCCTGTCAGAAATGAAGCAATTTACTCAAACCGTAGCTAAAAATGCGTCTGCATATACGGTTCTTGAAAAATTTAATCGAAAAATCAGAGAAGATTTCATTAAAATAAAAAAGAAACTCCATTCAGCACATAAAATAACAGATGCAAATGAAGATTTCCTTCAATTGTTTCAGCCGGCTTTCGAAAAATTCTGCGATAATTTTTCGGAAGTCTCACAGCAGTTCACTTATCGTATTAGTATGGAAAAACTATCGTATGAAAAACAGACATCGCAAAACCGCATAGTAAAAATTTACCGATTTATCGAAAAAGAGTGTTTAGATTACATCCGACATTTCCACGAAGAATGGCATAAATTCTTTGAACAAATCTATTCCCTGGTGGACAGGAAAATCGATGAACAGTTATTACAAATTGAACATGATCGCACTTATTTAAAAAATACTCTGAAAAAACTGGCGATTATTCCGCATTTAAATGACCTATTCAGGCAAATAAATATGTTTACTGATTCTCCAAAACATCTTATGCCTATTTCTGTTAAATTCGATATTGAAGAAGAATTTCTGCCGCTATTGGATAAAGCTTTCGATACATACGATAGCTTTTCTATGCATCCACAGAAGTTAAATTGGCCTTATACGGAGCATGGCTTTCTGCTGGAGCAAATGAATGAAGTTCTACATCTGGAAATTGAAAGTTTGAAGCTGCCCCAACGTATTTCAGAAGTTGAAAAGCTTTTCCGAAATATCCCTGAAGTTGAACGTGAAATCAATGACATATGTCAGCAAATCGAACGTGAGCTTTTTGTCTTACAGAACGTGAAAACCTATGAAGAGCTAGTAGCACTTATCCGAAAAGAGTATATAGCCGAACATGAAACATTGGCGCAATTTTATGCACATGAACTAGTGAAAAAAGATTATATCGATAAACTTTCTCTATTCAACAATAAAGTAGCTATTGCGAATGAATACTATGATAAAAAAATATATTCCAGACTCTTTCATAAGAAAAACAAGAAACAAATAAAGCGCCACCGCCATCTCGTAAATGAGGCTAGAAACAAGGCAATCCGAAAAGAAGACAAACAGCTATATAAAACAACGTATTTCGCGATTGAACATATGTGGCCATCCGTACTTGACGGTTTAAAACAAGTGATAATTGCCCGGTATTCAATAGCCGGGAAAAATATTGAAAGCCAGCTACAGCTTGTTGAACAACATAAACAAAATATTTTGAACAGCCTCGAGCCGATTGCGGATGACATGAATGACTTGAAAAAAGCGTTAAGTACCGCGAAAAAACAATGTCACTATTCATTATTGCCTGAACGTGAGCAATATTTACAGGATACGCAGCAGCAAATACTTGAAATGAAACGTAAATGTGAGCACAAGCAACTGGATCAACTTAACCCATTCACTGACCTCCATTTATCCGATTCTTTTGAAATGTTTGTAAAACAGCAGATTCCGCTTGCCCATTTAAAGAAGAATCAGTTACGTTTTGCGATTTATTTCCGCCCGCATATTCCATTTGTTCGAGCGGCCATGCTATTTGCTTTACTCTTCGGCGGGCAAAAAGCGATTCATGCTCTTAAAGAAACTCCCACTGATGGTGGAGACGGCTTTTTCGATTCAATTAAAGCTAATATTTCCGAAAAGGTTACACGCACAAAAAGCTTCGCAAGCAATATATGGCATGATTTTATATCTGAATACGACGAAGTGCCATATACGTACACTTTTAATCCCGACATAATGCCACTAGGGGTCATCCTTGTCAGCGAACCAACACATGTTTTTGACGAGATCGACGGTGAGTATATCGGAACAACAGCGGATTCATACTTGACGTTCTATAACATGGAAAATGATTGGTATTCTATTTCCGGTGGCTGGGTTCACATTACCGATCCTGTTAATGTTGTTCATTACGATACACCGTTTACACCAGTTGACTTAGGAGTCCCGCCAATCGCGCAAATTATGGCAAAGGCTGAAATCAATGTCCGGACGGGACCCGGTATTGATTATCCGGTTGTTTATGTCACTTCAGCAGCGGCAACCTACCCGGCTTATCGGCGTGATGACACAACAGGCTGGTTTGAAATTAGCGATAATTTATGGATTACAGGTCACGAAAACTATATCGATATAATTTATCCGTAATGGAAAGGATATTCCCAATGAATAAAAGTATTGAACTGTATAAAGAAACATTGCACAGCTTCCAAGAGGAGGTTAAAACTCTTAAGCAACTTGCACAATTTTATGATGTTTCAACATTAAAAGAACAATTTGAACATATCGAATCCATCATTGCACGGGATAGCTTTGAAATCATCGTTGTCGGGGAATTTTCGAACGGCAAATCCACGTTGATCAATGCGCTGTTGCGCGAACGCTTTTTGCCGTCTTCGATTAACCCAACGACGGCGATGCTCAATAAAATTTCGTATGCGCCAGTAAAGAGCTATTCGATTGTATACCGCGATGGCACGACAAAACAAATGACGGAAGAACAATTTAAAAGTATCGTCGCCCCAGATTCGAAACCGAGTTTGCTCGGCAACTTGCTTGGCATCGAAAAGGAGAAAAAGGAAATCTCCGAAATTCGCGAGGCAGTACTCGGTTTTCCAACAGATTTTTGCAAAAATAATATTACGATTATTGACAGTCCAGGTACAAATGACTTTGATGCTGCGCGTGAAGCGATCACAACACACTATATTCCGCGCAGTGATGCCGCAATATTTATTTTAAATGCGACAAAGCCGTTTTCTGAATCTGATAAAGTATTTTTAAGCCGTATTTTGGATGAGCATTTACATAAAATCTTTTTTGTTGTAAACTTCAAAGATTTGCTTGAAAACAATATTGATGAACAAACAGCGATTGACTATATTAAAGACCAGCTTGCAGGACTAGTAGCCGATCCTAAAATTTATTTAATTTCGGCCCAGCATGCACTGCTGCATCATATCGGTACAACAGAAGCATCAGGTCGCCGCCGCCGTAAGCCGCTTTTAACATTGGAACAAACAGGCATACCCCAGTTTGAACAAGATTTGGATCATTTTCTGGCCTATGATACAGGCTTCGAAAAACTCGTAAAGCTCCGTGCGATGTATGACGAAACGATCGATGCCTTTTTGGCAGAGCATTTGCAATATGAGCGTTCAATGCTGCAAAATGCTACTAACCGCAGTGCGAATGAGATTAAAATGCTAGAACAAAAACTCGTTCAACTTGAACAAAAAATGCGCAACAATATGGACGTGGCAACAAGCCAAATCGGTTTGCATGTTCAGTCACTTAAAAATTGGTATCATAGCGAGCTGACGACTATTAGCGAAATTGCGCTTAGCACATTGGATGAACTCTATACGTCAACTGCCGATCAAGCTGAAATTAAACTTGAAATTGAACGCCGCACAGGTAAATTGGAATCTGCAATACCGAAGAAAACAGTGCAAAAATTGGAGCAAGTTATGCAAAGTTTATTCAATCAAAATTTAAATAACTTTAAACAGGAGCTGCACCAAATTAAAAATACGATTTCTTTCAGCCATTCACAATCGTCCACAAATTGGAATACTGAATTTAGCAGCTTTGAATATAAAGAATCTTACGGGGGCTTTTTCGGCGGGATGGTGACTTGGGTCCGCGATAAACTATTCGGTGATCGCCGCCCTGTGGATGTGAAAGCAAAGATGCGCAGCCAAGTGATGGAACGCTACTCGGTACATATTAATTCTAATGTATCGAACTTTGAAAGCGAGATGCATGAACAGCTGAAAAGAATGATTGGCCAAGTGAAAAAGATGGTCGAAACGCAAATTGCGGATGAACGGAAACGCAATCAACGTGCACTAAAAATGGCCGAAACGGAACAACAGGAAATCGAGCAAAAAATCGCCCAATTAAACCGCGATATATTAGTAGTTGAGCGTGGCCAGCAGCACATAAAAACAAGCATTGATAAATATATGAAGCTAGAGGTGTAATATGGAGCTTATGACAGCAGACTTTTCATTACAGCTGCAGCAATTGATGAATATTGCAAAGAAATACGAGTTTAACCGCGAACTGAAAAAACTGGAAGAATTGCAGCAAGATATCGACAGCAACGACTATACAATCGTCGTTATTGGCGAATTTAACCACGGGAAATCAAGCTTTGTGAATGCATTGCTAGGCATCCCCTTGCTGCCGACAGGGATCATACCGACTACTGCTACGATTAATGCAATTTACTATGCTGAAGAGCCAACAATTGCTGTACATTATTCGAATACAGAAGAACGAGTTCTTCCGTTTAGCGAACATGCACTGACACAATTCGCCGCCAACGAAATAGATGACGCAAGCAAAATCGAACACATTCGCATCGGCATGGACGCCCCCCTGTTAAAAGACGAAATTCTGATTATTGATACACCTGGATTGAATGATGTCAATGAGCTGCGTTCAGAAATTACGTATTCATTTATTCCGCATGCGGACGTTGTATTTTTTATGCTGCAAATGCATAAGCCTCTCAATAGAACCGAAATCGAATTTTTGCAAAATGGGTTATTGAAACAAGGGATCGACCGCATTATTTTCATCGCGAATTTTGTGGATCAAATCGACGAAGAACAAATAGAAGAAGCGACACAAATTTTAACGATGCGATTAAAAATGGCGCTCGGTTTGGAGGAAGTGTTCGTCTATCCGATTTCCGCAAAGGAAGCCCTCGAAGCAAAAATGGCAGATGATGAGGAGCTTTATGCCCTTTCGAATTTTGGAGTAGTTGAACAAAAACTGAAGGACATGTGTGCGAGCGGGTCGCGCCAACAGGAAAAAAATCGCCGTTACACAATTCGCTTGCAGCAATTGAAAACACAAATCGCCGAGCAGTTAGTGCTGCTCCATAATTTATGTGCCGAAGATGCTTCCATCCATGCACAAAAGCTTGCACAAATGAAAGCGTGGAAAGAAAGTGAAACAGCCCGGAATGGTGAACTTACACAGTATATCAATGAACAGCAAACGATTATATTAATGATGATGCATAAATCTATTGATTACTTTTTTGCTGGTCTTGCACGTCGAATCGAGGAAAAAATGGATTTATTCCAAAGTGGCAACATCGAAAACTTTTTTGAAAGAGAGTTGCCGCTATTCATCAAATACCAGATGAAAACATGGATCGAAACATATACGCCACAGCTTCAGCTGCTATTTGCCAAGCTGGAGCATCAAATTTCGGAAGCTTTAACAACGACATATGAACAAAGTGTCCATATCCAGCAACGCCATGTGCAATTTGAATTTGATGACATGTTGCAGCTCGATTTTGAAAAAGGGATGGACCCGACATTGAAGTCAGGACTCATTATAGGTAGTGCCAGTTCGGTATTGCTGTTGACGGCACCTATTTTGGTTCCAGTCGTTGCAGCATTCGGAATGCCCTTTTTATCGAAAAAAATGCAGGAGAAGCAAATTGAAGAAAAGATGCCTGTCCTGAAAAACGAAGCGTCACAGCAAATGCAGGCACTGCGGAAAAACTTTACTTTTAAAATGGAGCAATATGTTCGCAAATCCATTATGCAAGTTGCAGACGAAACAACAGCAATGATTCAGGAGCAACAGCAGCAAGTATTCGAACAAATGCAAAAGACCGAAAAATTGGCATTGCAGGACGAGCAACAGCTAAAAAGAGAAATCGCTCAAATCGAACAATTTATACAATCATTAGGAGGACAACTGCATGTTTCAGCAATTTGATTTTTTACAGCAAGGCGATGTCACGCAATATGAGCAAATGGACATACCGCAAACAATCGATTACAACGGTTATTCATCAATGGATCAGCCACCCGCTTTCAGTAATAACGCAGCAATTTTCCAGCATCCCGACCCATTGACACAAGCACAGCAATATGAAATGCCGAAGCCTAAGCTCCATTTTGTCCAGCCGCACTATGTTGATAGCTATATTAAACAAGACGGCACATTTGTCGAAGGCTATTACCGTAATGGCGGCTTTGAGGATGGCAGTTACTTGCGATCAAATCCGGACGGCATTAAGGCGAATAATTTAGGAAAGTAGCAACTATATAATAAAAAAATACCAAGTGCCATGTCGAATAGTGACAATGTTTCACTTGGTATTTTTATGCTTATCCAAATTTTAAAGATAGTTGTTGATTGCAGTTTTTGGATAATCGGATTCAATCCACTCATGGTCGTCCGACATTTTTTCATCGGTAATTAAAAAATACTGGTAATGAACTTTTTCCCCTTGATCCGGCAATGGGTCATTCCATGTTGTATCCAAGTGGTACCACTGCCCATCCACCTTCACCAGATTCCAGGCATGGGGACCCCCAGCATTTCCGACGACATATTTCGCTTCAATGTGAAGAGCCTCCAGCATTAATAATGCCGCTAATGCATACCCTTCGCATACCCCTTCCCCATTAACTAAAATGGAATACGGTGTATGGGGATTTGCCTTGCTATCCAAATTGTATTTCGTATGCACGACTAAATAATCATTCACAAATTTCACTTTTTCCGCCTCTGTTGCACCTTGCGGCACGGTATTGATAATTTGCTCGATTTTCCCCAGAACGATCGCATTTTCTTCAGCCGTCAAATCATAATTTACCGTTGCTTGCCATTCGATCGTGTTTCCGTAAGATTTTGCGCGTGTCGAGAAATCGCCCATCACTGCCCATAAATACGGTTCATTCACCTGCAGCCATGTATATACTTGATCGACAATGCTCTCGAAATCCGCCGATTCCCCTTCATAATACACCGTGAACCTGTTTTCGAACTGGGACATATGATGTGCGATCGCTTGCCCTAATTGCTCAACATTCGTTACAGCTTGCGGATAGTCTTTCACATCATAAACGGGAATAACTGCTTCATTCGCCAGCTCCTGAAAGTTGAAGCTTTTCATCTTATTTTCGCTATTCAGCAAATATGTTACAAGTGAATCAATTTTGTCTTCCAAATCGACATTAAGCTTTAACTGTGTATCTTTATTAATCGTCGGCAAAGTTAGCGAGGAAGCTTTTACTTCATCAACGACAATCGCACCTGAAAAGACAGTCGCCACCAAAAAGGCAAATGCGAATACGCCTTTTGAAAATGTCAATACAGCGGAAAATAATTTTGTGAACGGGTTTCTGACCATTCGATTCAATTCATTATTCGCCTTTTGTTCGAATTTCCTTCTGTTCATCGGCGCAATTAATCGATTCGGTCTATAGGTAACATAGTTGTAAACGCGCTTGTGAATTTCGAAAAGCTGCTGCTTATTCCCTCTTGCTTCATAAATTTCGCTTTTATTTTGACGCAAGCCTTTTTTTATCTTTCTGCGCAAGTAAAGCTGTGATGTAAATGAACGGAATGTCTTTATAAAAATGATCAATAGAATCAAAAATATGCATAAAAATATAATTAAATTACTCATATAACCCCCTATGATGCAATATTTAAATTTATACTACCAAATTATTTTTTTGAAGAGAACTTTTATGTACTTTTTTCTTCGTTCATGGAGTACAAATAAATTTTTTCTCTTTTTTATACATAATATACAGTTCGCGCCTAATATAATTCATTGTAAAATGCTTCAATTAAGCTTTCAAAAAGGGGTAGATGTATTATGGAAAAAAAAGTTCATCCAGAGTTAAAAGAAATTTTTGCTTTAATGCCTAAAATGCCGATTTCACTGCAATCACTTAAAGATATCCGTGCCGGCATCGCGGAGCAAATAAGCCAACCAAATGCTCCCGAATCGCCAAATGTGGAGACAATCGAAAAAATCGTGCCCGGGACTGACGGGAATCCTGATGTACGCGTTTTAATCCATCGCCCTAAAAATCAGGCGGATGTTTTGCCGGGCATCTATTATATTCATGGCGGGGGCTATATTTTAGGTACTGCGGAAATGTTTAGTCAAAGCTGTGAGCACTATGCTGAGCAATTTAATTGCGTTGTTGTGAATGTCGATTACCGCTTGGCGCCGGAACATCCATATCCGGCACCGATTGAAGACTGCTACTCTGGTCTGAAATGGTTTGCCGAACATGCGGACGAATTGAATGTGGATCCAGAACGAATTGTCGTTGTTGGGGCGAGCGCTGGTGGCGGATTGACTGCCGCTCTAACATTGCTTGCACGTGATCGCAAAGGACCAAAGATTGCAGCTCAATTCCCTCTTTACCCAATGATTGACGATCGTTGCAACACAGCTTCAAACGAAGAGATCACAGATGAACGCGTTTGGAACGGTGCTGGAAATCGCGCTGCATGGGATATGTATTTAGGTGATCTGAAAGATGCGGATGATGTGCCGATTTATGCTGCGCCCGCGCGTGCAGAGGATTACTCGGATTTGCCGCCTACTTTCACATGCATCGGCGATTTAGATCCATTCAGAGATGAAACGATTACGTATGTTCAAAAACTTCGCCAAAGCGATGTACCGACAGAATTCCACTTATACCCTGGTGGCTTCCACGGCTTCGAAAGCTTTGCGCCACAAGCAAGCATTAGCCAGCAGCTCACTGCGACATTCGAAAATGCATTGAATAATGCCCTTCATATAAAACAAGCTTCGACTATTTGATCATTTATAAAGCTGCGTCCCTATTAATGGATACTGTCCAACAATAAGGGATGTAGTTTTTTTATTTTTTTATGTCCTTATTCGTAATTAATGGATTTATTTCCTCTGGACTACTTGCCCGTTCTTTAATACATACAAAAGAAGGAATTTCCGGAAAACATTTTACATGCATTGATTCAAAGTGTAAAATTACACTAATCGAATATCATTACTTTCATTGAGAGAGGTGAATTGTATGGAAAAAGATTCAGAGATGCTGGAACGGATTGCTGCATTGGAACGGGAACTCCGCACATTGCGTGCAGAAGTGCAGCATTTAAAAGAGCATGCAACGATCGGGCAAATTGCAACCATTAAAAAAGAGGCTCCAAAAGCGATCGTTCAGCCAAAACCGCTCGTTCAAAAAGATCCATCTGCAGTTCATGAAAAAACCGCGCCTAAAAAGGAAAAACGCTCACTTGAAGAAACATTTACAAGGGCATTGCCAAGAATTTTTATGGTCATTTTAGTGCTCGGTATTCTGTGGGGCTTGAAGCTTGTGAGCGATTACGGCTTTTTATCGGACAGCGTAAAAATAATCGCCGGCTTTGCGTTATCAATCGGTCTCGGTATATGTGCATTTTTAATGGAGAAAAAACAAAAAGGCTCACGGGTTGTCGCCTTATCGCTTTATGGCGGTGCTTTCATTGTCGGAATTTTAGTGACGGCTGCGGGTGCCATTTTATATGATGTCCTTCATTTGTATGTTGCACTCATTGTCGCGCTTGCCTACATTGTGTATGGTGTATTGATCAGTTATGTAAAAGGCAACGAAGCATTGACCGCGCTCGTTGTATTGACATCATTACTGCTGCCGTATTTACTTGAATATATGAAATTCAGCGCACTTATTATCGGGATTTTCGTCTTGCTGCTCTTCGCTGTTGTGCAAGTTGTTATTTGGAAGCATGCACAGCGCAAAGCACTCTATATCGGGATGGCTTTTTCGGTTTTGGCGCTTGGGATCGTTTCAGCATTCCATAGCGGGCATGCAGTATTTTTCGCATTCTCTGCTGTTGCGTTGTACAGCATCTTTACAGGAAGCTTTTTACATTTATATTCTAGCAAAAGCAAGAGAAATGCGAGTATGCTATTTAGCTTTACTGTCATTGTTTTATCACTGGTAAACGTGATGCTTCTGCAAAAAGAGGCCACACTCGTCATTGTGCTCATTGTCTTGCTCGGGATATTGGCAAGTTCTTTATACATCGCATTCAAACGCGGGGATCGACTATTAATCGATATGTTCGGTACTTTATGTGCAATCGCAATATTGAACATTATTGCACAGCTCAATATTTCAAGCGAAGTCATGCTGCTTTTAATGATTCTCGTGTCATTCGCAGGGTTGACCCTTGCGTTGAAGCATGCAATTGTATTCATGAAATGGGTGCAGGGTATTACATTTTCGATGCTTTCACTTTTCGTTCTTATGTTTTATATAGTTCAGCCATTTTTCTCTATAGAGCATTTGACTATTGTGCTCGTCATCGTTATGCTCGTCGCATTATACTGGATACTTCGCCAATATAAGCGTACGCCGGTCGATAACAAAAACCGGCTGCTCGGTTTAGAGGATTTTTACCCATGTCTTTTATATATGGTCGCCCTTCTTTACATTTGGAAATTGGACTGGGCATACATGCCGCTCCATTTCACTTCGTATTTCGTGTTTAGTGCTATTGCGATCGGCTTTACGGCTGTTCTTATCGGAAGCCGTGCATTGATTGGCCGACTGCTTCCAGTCCTTGCTGCTGGAATCTACGGATTTGCGGCACTCGTTTTACTGTCGACGATATGGATTGATGAACAGGCAGTTACAGTTGCGCTCATAATCCGCATTTTATATATTGCGATTTTCTGGATGATTGTGGCGGATTTATGGAAGCATGGCAGGATTTTCAAAAATCACGAAACTCTTTTCGCGCGATACACGGAGCAAATCACGCTTGCAGGCATGTTTGTTTCAATCGTTTGGTTCTTTAATGCAACACATTTCATGAATTTTCATGAGCTCATTAATTGGAGCACAGCTGTTATTTTTAATACTGTTTCGATTTTCCTCATTGCTTGTTTATCGCTCTTTTTAGCAGCAAAACGAAACTACAGGCAGCTGAAATTAGTCGGCATTGTCCTATTGTTTTTCGGGATAATCAAAATGATTTTCTTTGATTTATCCGCACTTGATATTCTTATCCGTTCGATTTTATTTATTTTGATCGGTGCGGTCGGGCTTGTAATTTCAAATAAGCTTTTAAGTAAAGGGAAAGCCGATTAAGTGCATGTTTTAAAGTAGCCTTGACGATATTGTTAGGGCTATTTTTTTAATAAAATATAATAGTAGACGAGGTGATTGGATGGACAGAGAATTCATTACGCAAATGACGTCTGACAGTCTGAAGCTCATACGAACAGAAAATAAATATACACAAGATAAAATGGCCGAAGTTTTAGGCATTTCAAAAAAGACGCTTGTTCAAATAGAGAAAGGCCGCATCCTCGCAAATTGGACGACAACGATTGCGATATGCGCCCTTTTCCGCCATAGCGAAACATTGCAAAGCCGGATTGGCGGTGATCCGATGGAGGTGATTGAATTGACTGCACATGAAGTCATCATTACCCCAAGGGAAAAAACGCTAGGCGGATATGTTTGGTGGAAAAATATTGACGAGCATAAAAAACACCGCCTCCAGCAGAATCATTTAAGCAAGCATTACCGGATTTTGGACGACGAAAATTACCGGATTTTAAGCACGTTTGATGAAGACGCTGCGATGGAGAAATGGGAAGCGATGAAAGGAATTTTGTAAATCGACTATACTATTTATTTTTCGTCTTCAATTTATTTGCGTTCCGCTGCAACAATTCTTCAATTTTCGGGTATTCTCTTTATAACTATACTTTTAAGGACGTGTTCGAATGCTGAAGGAAATATATGCGGATTTACATATACATATTGGGCGGACGGAAAAAGGGCGTGCAGTAAAAATCACGGGAAGCAAAAATTTGACGCTCGCAAATATATTGGAAACCGCCACTTCAAGAAAAGGCCTGGATTTAATCGGGATTATCGATTGCCATTCACCTGAAGTCATTGAAGAGATTGAACAGCTTATTCATGAACAAAAAGCGGAGGAACTGATTGATGGCGGTGTACGCTTTAAAAAGACGACGCTTATTTTAGGTTCGGAAATCGAAATTTATGATGAGCATTGTCATGGACCGATCCACGTACTGTGCTATATTCCTACAATCGAAAAGATGAAGGAATTTTCAAACTGGATGCGTGCCCATCAAAAAAATATTCATTTAAGCTCGCAGCGCACTTATTGTGATGGACGCACATTGCAACAAAAAGTGCGTGAACTAAATGGTCTGTTCATACCGGCCCATGTTTTCACACCGTTTAAAAGCCTTTTTGGCAAAGGCGTGAAAAAAAGTTTATCCGAAGTTTTCGATCCTGACCTAATTGATGGGATTGAACTCGGGCTAAGCTCGGATACAACGATGGTAAAAGGGATGAGTGAATTGGGGCCTTATAGTTTCGTAACGAATTCAGATGCCCACTCCCTCGGAAAGCTTGCCCGCGAATATCAAAAAATCAAAGTTGCAGATGCCAATTTTGAGGAATTGAGGAAAGCGCTCCACCAAAAAGAAGGAAGAGCCATTGTCGCCAATTACGGGCTAAATCCGCTGCTCGGCAAATATTACGAAACTGTCTGTACGAGCTGTGGCGAACAAATACTGGAAGATGGGCATACCCGCTGTCCATATTGCGGAAAAGAACAGCTCATTAAAGGTGTATCGAAAAGAATACGCGAATTAACCGATGCACCGTTCCAGAAAGTTAAAAGACCCCCTTATATCCACCAAATTCCGCTTGATTTCATACCGGGCATCGGCTCGAAAACAATTGAAAAAATGCTTGATGCGTTCGGCACGGAGATGAATATATTGCATGAAGCTTCGTTGGAAGAATTAAAGGAGGCCATCCCTGAAAAACTCGCCATAACAATCGATTTGGCAAGAAAGGGGCAACTGGCCATTACCGGTGGCGGCGGAGGGATTTATGGAAAAATCGATAAGGTTTAAATAATTTTGAAATAATTGTATCGACAACCTTCATTCAGCGGGAGACGCTTCATCCCCCGCTGAATTGTCGTTTAGCAGCTCGGGTAATTCATGTCAGTGCGTGCAGAAAAGCCAAATTAACCATGCTTTTCAATCTTCAATTCCCCATATTCGTATAGCCTGTTAAACTATAGTATACTTAGCAGGAGAGATTTAATATAAAGGTAGGATCAAAATGAACAAAAAACGAAGAATGGGCATCGGCTTTAAAATTACGAGTGGCTATATCATTCTCATTTGCTGTTTAGCCATTTCGGCAATTGTCCTAAATAATCAAATTACGGGCCTGCAAAATGAGCGGAATGAAGTCATCAAATACGATTCCAATATGCGCACCATCTCAAACAGGTTGGAGCGTAAAATCGTCAATATGGAATCATCGCTGCAGCGTTATTTAATCGCAAATGAGGAAAAGTATTTAGACAAATATTATGAAGAGGCGGCATCCTGGGAACTTGTCTATGATGAATTGGAAGGGGTAATGCAGGATTACTCAAACCGCCAAGACCAGCTTGACATTTTATACAGCAGCATAACGGAGTGGATCAACGAAATCGGACAGCCTTTATTGGCAGCGGCGTTAAGCGAGGACAGAGATCAGGTGCTTTCGATATTCCACGGAGAACAAAGCAATGTAGCGATCAGCGAGTTGCAGCAAAAGTTCACAACGTACCGCAATATCGAAACTGAAGCGATCCAGCACCATGTGTCGGCGCTCAATGACAAAAACACAAAATTAACGTTCAGTCTTTTTGCGATATTATCGTTAATCGCAACTGTGACAATCATCGTTTTCACAATTATTTCACGCAATATTGCCGGGTCGATTACTGAAGTAACAGATGCCATCCATGAGATGAACGCATCCAAAGGCGAAAAAAGGAAGCGTTTAGTGGCAAGGACGAATGATGAAGTAAAAGATCTCGTCATTGCGACGAACACGCTCCTTGCAACGATGGAGGACCGTCAATGGTTCCAGACGAGTTTGGCTGAAATTGTGACTGCCTACCAAGGGGTGAATACACTTGATGAATTGGGAGAAGTTCTGCTGAATTCAGTGACGACCCGCACACATTCGGTATATGGCGCATTTTATATTCAGGATGTACGGAATCATTCCCGGTTCAATAAAATTGCCTCTTTTGCCGAAACAGGCGAAGATGTGGGCCGTGACAGCATTATTGTCGGACAAGGCTTCATCGGGCAAAGTGTAAAAGAAAAGCGCATACTAAGCTATGAAAACAAGGAAAACAGCTTCCACTATCTCGAGACGGCTTTAGGAAATATCCCGATTGCGAACGGTATCATTGTGCCGGTATTATTCGGAAGAGAAGTTGTAGCCGTTTTGGAATTGGCCTCGTTAAAAAAATATAGTGAACAGCACCGTAATCTGATCAAAGAAGTGATTCTGCATTTAGGTGTGACGATTAACAGCATCATCGGGCGCATGGAGATTATTCGACTTTTAAATGAATCCCAGACGATGACGGAAGAATTGCAAGTGCAGTCGGAAGAGCTTCAAACCCAATCGGAAGAATTGAAAATGCAAACAGAGGAACTTACGACAATTAATGAGCGGTTGGAAGAGCGCACCCGTGATGCGGAACAAAAAACGCATGCACTTGAAAAAGCGCAAGTCGAGCTGAAGCAAAGCGCCGAACAACTGCGCCAAAGCTCCAACTATAAATCCGAGTTTTTGGCGAATATGTCCCATGAATTACGCACACCGCTCAATAGTATTTTAATATTGTCCGAGATGCTTTCGGAAAATCATGACAACCGCTTATCCGAAGACGAGCTGGAATATGCGAAAGTTATCCATGATTCAGGCGAGGATTTATTGAGCCTCATTAACGATATTTTAGACTTATCAAAAGTCGAGGCAGGCAAAATGGATTTATGGTTTAGCGAAATGGATGTTTTCGGCATACCGCAGCATATTCATAATCTATTCTTGCCAATCGCAAAACAAAAAGAGCTCGAATTAACAGTGGATGTGGCGGATAATATAGGGCAAACATTCCATACAGATGTAAAGCGATTCCATCAAATATTGAATAATCTGCTGTCGAATGCTTTGAAGTTCACAGAAGAAGGTTCGGTCAATGTGAAGGTAGAGCAAGCAAAAGTGACCCCTTCCATGAAACAGTTCAGTGATGCATGGCTTTCAGTTAGTGTGACAGATACAGGCATCGGCATTCCAAAAAATAAGCAAAACATTGTGTTTGAATCTTTCCAGCAAGCTGACGGGGCAACTGTCCGCAAATATGGCGGTACGGGCTTAGGCTTATCGATTTGCCGTGAAGTGACGAAGCTCTTAGGTGGCTGGATTACATTGAAAAGTACTGAAGGGCAAGGCAGTACGTTTACAGTATATTTACCGAACTTGCCTGAAGGAAATATCCCGCAATTGGCTCTTGCTGAACAGGAAGCCGTATTCACGGAAGCCATTCCGGCAATTCCGTTGGAGGTGGCGAAAACGGTATTCGACGAAAAGCATATTTTGATTGTTGATGACGATTACCGCAATATTTATGCATTGCGCCAAGCACTTGAACAAAAAGGCGTTCATATTTTGGAAGCTTCGAATGGTGTTGAATGCTTGAACATTTTGCAGACGGCCACTCGAGTTGATGCAGTATTGATGGATATTATGATGCCTGAAATGGATGGATATGAAACAATGGAGCGTATTCGCAATGATTTACAGCTGACAGAGCTGCCGATTATTGCATTGACGGCAAAAGCGATGAAGCAGGACCGTGATCGCGCATTTGAAGTGGGCGCATCCGATTATATTAGTAAGCCTTTAAATTTAGACCAATTATTCTCCGTATTGACGGTATGGCTTACAAGCGGGGAACGTATACAAAATGGATAAGAAAAAGCTGGAAGTACGTTTGCTATTAGAGGCGGTATATACATTATCCGGGTTTGATTTCCGGAAATACAATCAACAATCGATATTGCGAAGAGTTGAGCATCGTATGCGCATCAATAATATTCCGACGATTTCCCGATTGACTGAATCCATTATTTACGACGAGCAGCTATTAAAAGTGCTGCTCAATGATTTTTCGATTAATGTGACCGAAATGTTCCGGGATCCCTCCTTCTTCAGAGTGTTCCGCGAGCATATTGTGCCACAGCTTCACCAGCTCGATAAAATAAGGATTTGGCATGCTGGCTGTGCCACAGGCGAAGAAGTATATTCAATGGCGATCTTACTGCAAGAGGAAGGACTGCTCGGGCGCACGGTAATGTATGCGACCGATATGAATGAAGAGGTGCTCAAAAAAGCGCAAGAAGGAGCCTTCCCCCTCCATAAAATGCAAGCATATACGAAAAACTATATGCTTGCCGGCGGTACAGAAGGCTTTTCGCAATACTATAAAACCGATAATTGCTACGCTTCGTTCCATCCGTATTTACGTGAAAATATTATATTTGCGCAGCATAACTTAGCGACAGATCAATCGTTTCAGGAGTTTGACATTATTATTTGCCGCAATGTGCTTATTTATTTCACGCCTGAGCTTCAAAATGGTGTGCACGACTTATTTTATAACAGCCTGGCACAAAATGGCTTTCTAGGTCTAGGCGATAAGGAAACATTGCAATTCACTGCATTGGCAACGAAATACCGCACCGTCAACGCAGCAGAACGCATTTATCAGAAGAAAATTTGATTTAAAAAGGCAGCACGACTATAAAAATCGTGTTGCCTTTTTTCCATTAGCTTTTCGCCTGCAATAATAGTACGCACATATCATCCGGCTGGTTTTGCTGAAGATCTTTATCTACTAAATAGTCAATCGGCGGTACATCCATTGACCATGTTTCACTCGCAATCTTGCAAAGTTCTTTTGTAGACGTGATATCACATGGACCCATTGCCTCCAGCACCCCATCTGTAAACAATACGATTTGAATCGATGAATCAAAATGAATGATTTCTTTTTCAACTTTAATATTCTCGACGAATCCTACCGCATAGCTCGTTTGCGTAATGGGGACAGTTTTTTTCCCATCCACGAGCGCATACCCTGTTGGATGCCCGGCATTAACATATTCCACTGTTTTTTCCTTCGTATCAACAATAAAATACACACCGGTAAAGTAATACAATAAATTTTCTTTATCATTTTGCAGCAAGTTCATATAGCGATTTAGCTCCGCGATAACAAGCTCGGGCTTTGTCAGCTTTTTGATCGCCTCCCGCAGCACCGAGGAAATATACATGCATACTAAGGACGCCGAAACGCCATGCCCCATCATGTCCAGCAGCATTACTGCATACCGGTGTTCATCGAGCTTGTCCCAATAATATAAATCCCCTGCTAAATTCGATGATGGCAAATACGATGCCGCAATCGCAATATTCGGTTGCTGAACGGGCGGACTTAATAAACTTTGCTGGACGCGCGCCGCTAAATCGAGCTCCATTTGGAGGATTTTCTCTTGGTTTGTATGCCAGTCAAGCTCTGATTTCAGACGCTTTCCGACACGTATCCGAGCTAGTAGTTCCACCCGATTAATAGGTTTTGTTATGTAATCAATGCCCCCAACGTCCAAAGCTTCTGACAATTTCACTTTGTCTTCAAGCGCTGTCACAAATATCACCTGAATATCTTTCCATTGCGGGTTTTGTTTTAAAATACGGCAAGCTTCAATGCCATCCATCTCCGGCATCATGACATCTAGTAAAATGACATTTATCTCGTTGCATTTAGGTGCATTGGATGGATCTAAATAGTCAAACATTTCTTTTGCCGATTGCACCGAGACAAAATTATCATAACCATCACTTTTCAAGATTTTCTCGATAACAAAGAGATTCACTTGGTTATCGTCCACTATAAGAATGGTCATTTCATCAACTTCTCTCTCTATTTATTTAAATGGAGTATAATACACTGTCTGCTCTATGTAATTATACAGAAATCAGCAGCTAAAGGAAAACAAGTGCACTGCCAATCACCTTTTCTTTTTCCTAATTAAATAGGAATTACATTTACAATAGCAAAAATATATACATGTAACGCAAAATAATCACCAAAATTTTTTCTGATTATACGAAAATAGACCTAATACATAATTTCAACCATATTGCCTCCGCATCGTCCACCAATAGCGGAAGCATCCCTTTATATTAATCTAATTCATAATACCCACAAACGACATGACCTACTGCTTTAGCCGCTACAAGGAGCGCTTCCTCATCGATGTCGAATTTAGGATGATGGTTGAAATATGGTTTTTCCACTCCTTTCGGTGTACAGCCAATATAGAAAAAGCAGGAAGGGAATTTTTCCGCATAGTAGGCAAAGTCTTCCGAAGGGGCCATTGCCGGAAACTCCTTCACCTCTTTTATATGTTCATCATTCGCATTTTTTAAATATTGCGCAACTTTTTCCGTCAGCCCCGGATCATTGTATAATGGCGGGTAATCATTTGCATACGTATATTCGCATGTCACGCCAAATTGTTCCTCGAGCCCTTTTATAAGACGCTTTACTTCTTTTTCAATCGTTTCTTTCGTCTCGTTTGTCATATAGCGTATATCCCCTTCAAGCTCGACACTGTCTTTAATCACATTAAATGTCCCTTTTCCATCAAAAGAGCCAATCGTAATTACACCTATTTCAAAAGGGCTTAAGCGGCGGCTAATAATCGTTTGGGCGGCAATGACAAAGTGCGCCCCCGCGACAATCGCATCATTCGCCAGATGCGGGGATGAACCATGTCCCCCCCTGCCTTGAATTTTCAGCTTCAAATATGCTCTCCCATTGAATGAATACCCTGCATGATAGCCTACTACCCCTGCTTCGCCCATCGGCAATAAGTGAATACCAAAAATATTGTCCAAATCATCCAAAACGCCCGATTCGACGATACTTTTTGCACCACCCGGCGGAACCTCTTCTGCATGTTGGTGGATTATTTTTATCGTCCCGGGGATATGTTCTTTCAGCTGTATCAGGCAATCCGCCAACACTAACAAATAAGCGGTATGCCCGTCGTGCCCGCATGCATGCATGACACCTTCATTTTTCGATTTGAATGGCACATCGGCTTCCTCGATAATTGGCAGTGCATCAAAATCTGCGCGAAGCCCGATATTTTTGCCACGCTTCCCGCCTTTAATCGTAACAATAATTCCATAGCCGTTTCCTGTGTTTGATTGGATTTCGACGTCTTTTCCTTTATAGAAGTCGAGAATATATTGCGCTGTTTTCTCTTCTTTAAAAGAGATTTCCGGATATTCATGTAAATGTCTGCGAATTGCAATGATTTCTTCTTTGCGGGCTTGCAGCATCTCCATTAATTGGCTTTTCATCATTTTGCACCTCTTCAAAATTAGATTTATAAGCAATCGGGCTAGTAAAATAAAACCTACTATCTTATATTATTTTATCGCCTTTCTGTTCGTTCGGTAACTTTGCCAGCATTTTTCGGCACTAACATAATTACCGCCAAAATTGAAAGCACACCGAAAATAACATTAATAATAATTCCGGTTGCAGCCGCTGCATCTTCAAAATAAGCTTTGATTAATGCGATCGTCGAAGGCATAATGCAAGCTGTCGAAAGCCCAATAATAATACGGCCAATGATCAGCAAAATCGCTCCTTTGGTCAAAACTAGACAAAGCGAGCCAACAATGCTTAATATATACCCAATAACAGCGATTTTCTTGCGGCCAATCTTATCCGCAAGTCCGCCTGCCGCCACAATAAACATCCCCGAAAATAAAGCCGACAAACTAATCGCAATATTTATCGTTCCAAGTGAAATACCCAAATCTTCCTGAACAGCAGGCACAACATTTACCATCGCCTGCGCAAACAGCCAAAATGTAATAACGCCAAATACAATGCCTATAATCATTTTATTTGTGCCTTTATACTGTTGCTCCATATATTTAGTCGCCTCTTCTGAATTTAAATTTGTTTTAAGTTTATGTTTGCCAATGCAACGGCTCGGGTAAACCAAAATATTGGACTTTTTCC
The DNA here is from genome assembly GCF_051967575.1 of Solibacillus silvestris. Taxonomy (NCBI): domain Bacteria; kingdom Bacillati; phylum Bacillota; class Bacilli; order Caryophanales; family Caryophanaceae; genus Solibacillus; species Solibacillus silvestris. Next base: position 25,405 of record NZ_JBQCJW010000007.1, on the reverse strand, counting down.
CTTTAAAATTTTGGTAATTTTATTTATAGGACATCCCGTCATTTCCTATGCGTTTCGATTGCTTTGAAAACACCTGCCGTATTATGATGAGCATACTATTTGAGAAAAGGATTCGATTTCAATGAAAGAAATTTTACTAATACTTTTACTGCAGCTGCTTTATGTCCCTTTGTTTACGCTGCGCACAATTTTCCTGGTGAAGAATATTACGATGCTCGCCTCGCTTATCGGAATTGTCGAGATGCTCATTTATGTATTTGGGCTTTCGCTCGTATTCAGCGGAGATCAAGGCTTCCTCGCAATGGTCGTCTATGCGGTCGGGTTTGGTCTTGGGATCATTATCGGGACACGCATTGAGCAGAAGCTTGCGATTGGTTATATTTACGTGACGATCAATACGCAAAGCCGCAACGAAGAATTGATAAAAGTTATTCGCGACGAAGGTTTTGCCTTGACGACATATGTAGGGGAAGGGCGCGACAGCCAGCGTTATAAATACGAAATTTTAACGAAACGGAATCGCGAGAAAGAATTGTTCATGCTTGTGCAGCATCACGAACCGACTGCATTCATTATTTCCTATGAGCCAAAGTCATTCAAAGGCGGCTTTTTAGTGAAACGAATGAAGCAGCATAAAAAGCATAAATGAAGATCAAAAAACGTCCAATGGGGGAAGTGGTTCAGTTTCCCCTCATTGGACGTTTTATATTTCATGCTCACTTTTCATTCACAATTTGTGCCGTCACTTTTTCCAGCTCTTGCGCTAAAAATTTTGCAAGCTGCAGCATTGCAAATTTTCCTTCCTTCGCTTCTGCATCTGCATTGTAATTTGTATTCGTGTTCACATCATACGTGAATATCTCCCCTTTTGCATTGCGGATAAATTCAATGCCCGCAACGTCAATTCCGCTATTTTTCAAGAAGGCCGCATAGTTTTCAAGCAGCTCTGTTTCTCCATTTTCAACAATTTCAAATTTCGCGCGCTGCTCTTTTGGCTCCTCGCCTGCCGGACAGTACAATTCGCCAATTTGGCATGCATCTGCCGGGCATAGTTCGAATCCTTCCGATGTATCGACTTGCACCGAATAAAAATACTCTCCGCCGATAAATTCAACACGTGTAATGAACGAATCAGGCGACTCAATATATTCCTGAATAAGCACAATCCCATCTACCGGCTCATCATAATCCGACTTCGCCAAATGCTCCTCCAATGCAGCGATCGAATAAAATAGCTGTACACCGAGCCCTTTTCCGGCACGATTATGCTTCGTAATAAACGGTACGATATCCAATGCTTTAGCAGCTTCAACAATTTGCTCTTTTCCAACTGCCGCTATCGTTTTCGCTGTTCTTATCCCTTGTTTTTCAAGTGCGGTATATTGCTTCACCTTGCTTAACTCTAAACGAAGCGCGTTGCTGCCATTCAGCACTTTTCTGCCGTGGAATTCTAGCCAATCCAATACCGCACCTGTCAATTCCGGTGCGTATCGATGGTCACGTGTATGTGATGATGCACTCATACGATTATAAAATACACCTTCTGGAGGGACCGTCGTTAAATTGACCATCCCTTCGTCCAAATGCCATGCTTCATACGGTAAATTCAGTTCCTCAAGGCGGTTCACTAAATGACGTGTCCAATCATCATTCTCATGAATCACATAAATTTTTGCCATATTCCATTCCCCCGATTTTCCTGCAAGCTGTTTATAAAGATTTTCTCAACCTTGAAAGATTGTATTTCCATCATACATTAATTCTTATAAAAATAGTATGATTTAACGCAATATTCCATCATCTCCACAAATTCCGCTTTCAATAATAACGATATGAACCGAAAATGAATGATCCGTTTTTCATAATCAATAATTAATTCGCTTTAACCTATTTACAGTAAATATATGGTATACTTTCACTATAAAGGCACATTTAAAATACATCTTATGGAGGATTGGCTATGCTATCAGTGTTTACAACGAAAAAAGAGGATATTGATTTATTTAAGAAAAAGATTGATGATTTAAATGCAACATTAGACGAAAAAGATCATGCCTTTCAAATTTTTTTAAATGATTTACATAAAGAACTGATTTCCACAATTGAACAGCATGATAAAGTAAATAGCCAACATATTACATTAGGTGAAATGGTGAAAGATATTCTCACAGAGTTCAACCAAGTGGAGAATAGTACAATTCAATCCAATGAAATTTCCGATGATGCACTTAATAAAGGAAGTAAATTGATCGAAGTATCCGAAAACATGGTGAAAGTATCCCAAGGGAGTCGCGAAGCCGTTTCCGCAGTTAAAACGATCATCGATGATTTAGGAAACGAATCAAAAAAAACTTCCATTAATATGAATGAATTAAGCCATCGCTCAAAAGAAATTGAAGATATCGTAACGGTCATAAGCAATATCTCCAACCAGACGAACCTGCTCGCATTAAACGCTTCGATCGAGGCTGCAAGAGCAGGGGAGCATGGAAAAGGATTTGCTGTCGTGGCAGAAGAAGTGAGAAAGCTGGCGGAAAGCACAAAGCATAGTGCAGAAAACATTGTAAGCCTCACAAAGGATACACAATTGCAAATCCAAAAAGTTTCCGAGAACACAAAAAGCAATATGCATATTGTCGAGCAAGGCATCCAAACAACTTCCGAAACATCCGAGAAAATTGATGGTTTGCTAGTAATGATTGAGGATGTCCAAAGTGAGATTAAAGCATTATTAAGTTTGATTAAAAACCAAAAGCTTTCCAATGAGGACGTCTTAAACAACTTTAAACGATCAACTTCCATTTTCGACGAAACAAACACCGTTCTTCAAGAGCACATCGAAGAATCGGATGTCGTTACAGTGAAGCTGCTTGACGCACTGGAGAAAGTGAAGAAGTTTTCCGCCAATTAAAGTAAAGCCTGAACTACTCATGAAGCAAAAGAAAGGCTTTTACAAAAAAGTGGTTGGAACAGAAGCAGATATTTCTTTATAATAGAGAATGTACTTTATTAAAAAGTTGATATTTTTTGTTTTGTTCCAACCTCATGTTGATTTATTTTCCACATTATTTAATCCCTTGAATACATATCCACTTTTTATTCGAAGTTACATAGAATTCCACTTTGTTGAACCCCAATTTTTTAAACAGCTGCTCCATATCTTCATTACTTTTAAAGGTTTTCATATGATAATTAATTTTGTACACCTCTGCAATAATCAGGAAACAGCCATCTTGTTTCAATACTCTAAAACTTCTTTTACACTATTTTCTAAATCCGGCTGTAATGTGTTTGAAAAGCAGTAATAATATTAAAACTATTTTCCGGAAATGGTCTTATTGGACAAAATTCATCTTTACTGACAGAGATTCCGGCTCTTAATTTAATGATGAGAGAAATAAATAAGCGGAGGTTTTCCGCTTATTTGCGCAATAGGCCTTGCTTCGGGGTAATTAAGGGGAGAATTTCCGGTTATGCAAAGGAAAACCCTCCCTTTTCGTATTTTTCGGATCAATAGCCGGAGTTTTTCCTTCTATTTAGGCTGTTTTTGATTCTATTTTTTAATTAAAGGGAATTTTTCCGTCTATTTATTAGAGCGAGTAATTAAACTGGTCTCCAAACCGTTAATGGCGGCCACTCTTCATCTCAAATTACGGAAATCAGCCTCTTCTAAAAGTCTCGCCGCTTCCCTTAAAATACGCCTGGATTTCCCGGGGGATTTTCAGTGCCATCCTTTTGCACGAAGGGATCTAATAGTCCGGTAAGTTGGCGCGTTTTGCCTGTACGGGGACAACACTTCCTCGCAAAGTTACCCACAATTATAAAATCTATAATTAACCTAAAAACAAAATATTTAGGGGTCTCATCATCTCACATATTCCGCAACTTTATTCCGCCCAGCCTGTTTCGCCCCGATATAAAGAGCACGATCGGCATTTCGCAAAAGCCCTTTCGTTTCTTCGGTATCCTCCGGCACATTGGACACACCGATACTTACGGTTATAAAAATAATCTCTTCGCGGGCAGCTTCCGCTAAATCCGTCTCAATTAAGAACGGTGTATTTTCCACTTTACGGCGAATATGTTCACCCAATTTTGTTGCCTCCTGTTTGTCTTTATGAGGAATGAGCATAACAAACTCCTCTCCTCCATAACGCGCCAGTACTGCGCCTTTTGGAACAAAGCTTTCCAGCAGCTTCGCAAAGTCCTTCAGCACAATATTTCCCGCATGATGGCCATATGTGTCATTAATCCGTTTGAAATGATCAATATCCATCATTAATAAAGAAAATTGCAAGTGCGGATTTGCTTCAATGCGATCTTGTTCCATCAAAAGTATCTTATCCAAATAGCGGTAATTATAAAGACCCGTCAATGCACATGTTTCGCTTTTCTCTACAGCCGCATTCAAATACTTGGCTTTTTCCAGTGACACTGCAAAATATGTGGACAGCAAATGCACGATATCCATTTGATACTTTTCAAATGCATTTTTCTTGCGGGCCGTTAAAATGACTACCCCTTCTGTCTTTTGATTTCGGTGAATAGGAACAATCATGACGCTATTCATATCAGAAGGCAGGAAATCAGGCGCTTCTTTCCCCCAGTCTTTTGCACTTCCATAAACCTGTTTATCCTCTGTTTGAAAACAATAATGAATAAATGATTTTCGTATCGACCCGGATTGTGTGAGCACATCACGATCTTCTCCATCGATTCTGGCACGGAGAATGACATATTCCCCTTGAATATGGTCGACAATATACATCGCATCATGCGCAAAAAGCTCGCTCACCCGGTGCATAAATAACTCCATAATTTGCTGGGTGCTTAATCGATCCGCCAGCTCATGCCCGAACGCGCTCGCTTTACTTAATGAATAGTTGACCCTTTCCGAAGTATTGTACATTCTGACAACATAAGTAATAACAATAAAAGGAATTCCGAGCAGGAAAATCGCAGGCATTCCCACTTCATTGATCATAATTACTAGAGCAATGGCAAAAGGCAATGTAATGACAACACTACTATAATCCCATTTCGCATGATCGCTGAAAAATTTCTCCTCGATCCCGACTAATCTGTCGCGCACATACAAAATCGTATGGTTCACGAATAAGTGCAGTATGACGAACAAAGACCCGTAACTGAGCAAGTTCAACAAATTCGTGTTGCCGACCTCAAAACCAAATAAATGTACAATGCCTGCAGCGGCAAACGATGTGTAAACAAACATCCATGAAATAAATATGATTCTGTAAAGCGCATCTTGACGATTCCTCATTTGATAAATAATCGGCAAAATCCCTAATTGAACAATAACCATTTCAGCACCGGCACCATACAGCAAGAAGGCAGCTAGTGTGACCCATTGCGAAAGAATAATTGTCGTATTTCCGACTTGGAATGGAATGGCGGTCGTAATAAGGGCAAAAATGATTAAATAAACAAAAATCCCCCAGTCAACCGGTTGATTTGGAAATAGGAAATATAGTACGAGCATGAGAGGCAGACCCGTAAAAACCCAAAGCAATACGATATTACGTTTTGTCTTCTTATTAAAATCCACACTGTTCCTCCCGTCTATTTAACTGAAATATCTGATAATAAAAAGTATAGCATTGCACTCCTGAATTTGTATCATGCTTTACCTACTGATTTCAAACACCTTTTCTCCTAAAAAGCATGGAGCGACACAGACAATAGTCGCAGTTCCAAAATAATACAAGGGAAATTTAGGAAAATTATAACAGTCTCTTTTTCGTTTGTAATTCGCCTATCTCCATTCTGTAACCTAGGCTCAAGTTTCTCTATTGACTTATTGCTACATAATAAAGCAAACCTAACTACTTCTTTCGCTAGGTTTGCTTCATTCTGTGCTATTCTTTTTTATCCAATGAAGAAGAATGTTCCCTTGCTGCTTCTTCTATTTCGCCAAACGCCCAATGTGTTGCTGGCACGTCTGTGAATGTTGCTGCTGTGCTAACCGTTAACGGGCCTCGCTTGAATAGGCGGTTCAGCACCTTCACGGCCTGCGCGCGCGTCAAGTTTGCCTCCGGTCGGAATTTGTCGCCCTCCCCGACCATGATATCCGCTGCTTTGGTGAAGTCCATCGCTTCTTTTGCCCAGTGGCTTCCCTTCACATCCGTGAAGTTGGCTGCTGGTAAGTTTGCTGCGATGCCGCAGCTTGCGTAAGCCTCGGCATCCTGTTCACATTGTTTTAAAATCCAGCGATGAACGATGGCTGCCATTTGGGCACGCGTGACTGTTCCGTTCGGATCGAATGCGTCAGCGGTTTTGCCTGTCATAATACCCGCTTCTCTTACTTCCAATATCGCATCATATGCGCCATGTTTTTTGGAAACATCCTTATATGTGCTTGCTGAAGGGGCTGCATCCAGGTTTTTCGCCAGCATTGTCGCCATTTGGGCACGAGTGACCGGTGCATCTGGTCGGAATTCGCTGTTTGCATAGCCTTTAATATATGGTGTGTGCAGGGTTTTATCGGCCTCTTCCTTTGCCTCTTCCTCCCAGCCTTCTAAATACACCATTGTAAAGGTACTGAATTTATTCACTGTAAACTGAAGACCTTCCGAACCGTCCTGCATTTTCACGACCATGCCTTTGATCAGTTCTTTTGAACCATCGCTATGTTCAATGTAAACCCCTAAGTTGTTTAAAAGATTTTCACGCTCTGCCGCATTTTTCGGCAGGCTTGCCGTTAGCGGAAGGACAATTGCCACTTCGCGGCTTTGCATATTTGTTTCGATTTCCATCGGGCGGCCGATCACCTGCACGGTGCTGTTCCCTACAGCCTCCTGGATTAACGATTCATTTTTCGCACGTTCCTCCACTTGTTGCTTTTCACTGTCAGATTTGACCGGAACGATCCGGAAATATAAGTCCCCATTAAACTGGTCAAGCGATTTTGTCGGGATGGAAATGACCGCATTTGGTGTGACGATCTCCAGTTTCAGGCTTCCGTTATTCAATTCGACCAGTGCGGACTGAGGGATCTCCACTACTATTTCCGACACTTTGTCCTGTTTGTCCGGAATCATGATGCGGGCTGTGTCCACCCCTTGCTCTTTTGCTTTTTGAACTGTTTCCTTTGCGATTGCATCTGTCATCGCCACTTTATCCTTCACTGTACCATCTGTCTCTGTCGTGCGAGTGATCGGCGTTTTCGCCAAATTCGACCCGTTGCTGCCGTCCACATCCACGACAATCTGTTCTGTCGTTGGCTGAGGAGCTGGCACTGGTGCCGGATTTGGCTGTGGCTCTGGTTGCGGCTCTGGCTGCGGAGCTGGTGTAGAGCCGCCTCCGTCATTAGTTGCTGGCTGTGCACGGTTCACCGTGATCGTATATGTGTTTTGTGTCACGCCGTCTTCAGCCGTTACAACGACCTTAATTTTATTTGCGCCAATTGTTAGCGGAACAGCCGTTGCAGCTGGCTGACCATTCACTGTCACCGTTGCTTTCCCTGTCTCTTCCACTGTCGGTATAAATGTAATAGCGGAGACGGAATTCGCCACATTCACCGTGTAAGTTTCTCTGTTTTTAGTAAATGCCGGGCTTAATGCACCGCTTGATAATGTCAAATCAGCTAAATAAGCGTTTATGCTTTTCGCATTTACCGTAACGGCTGCGACCTCACTCGTTGCCGTCGCCGTTTCGCGCCCTGACGCATTATTGTCTGTATTCGTGACAACGACATAATAATAGGTTATGCCGGCAATTGCAGTTGGCGCCGAGTATGTCGCACCTATTGCTCCCGGGATTAGCTTGCCATCCGTTGTGCTGTTTGTCGTGTTTGAATACCATTGATAGCTGAGTGTGCCTTTATCTGTTGCAGCAGCTACCGTTAAATTCGCTTCAACGTCCACAGTTACCGTTTGATTAGTAGGCTGCTGTGAAATTGTTGGCGCTTTTGCATTCGTAAGCTCTCTTATAATGTGCAGTGTATAAGTTTTCGTCAGTCCACCGTTAGCTGCTACCTCTATTGTGATAGTATTAGCACCAGGCTGTAACGGAATCGACTCGTTTCCGCCATTTCCAACGGCATGGCTATTTATGCTAGCATTGGCAGTCATATCAAGAGTGCTTGCTGAAACATCGATTGTCGCTGTATTCGATGGTACAGTCAGATTGTAATTCGATTGTACCTTGTCAAATTCTGGCATCAAATTCCCTGCCGATACTGACAATGTTTGTAAATCTGCTGACACCACTTGGACAGTTCTCGTCATCTCTATTGCAGAGATACCATTGCTGTTGACTAGATTATAGTTAAGCGGATAAATACCGAGCTGATTATTATTGACCGCCCCACTAATATTCACTTCACCTGTCAAGTCCCCATCCACTTCGTCCATCGCACTATATCCAGGCTCCAAATATGTGCTGCCTAATTCAATATACATCGGATTGTTTCCTTGAAGCTGAATGACTGGCTTTGAAACTACTGTAAACTGAACTTTCGCACTATCAGTTAGAGAATCGGCGTTCCCATTTGTTGTGCCATTATCCCGGACAGTGTAATCAAAACTTGCTGATCCTGTACCGTTTGGAATAAATATAATCTTTCCATCTTGGATAGTGGCTGTTCCCCCAACCGCATTTTCAACTGAAGTAATTGTCAGTGTCTGGCCATTTTCGTTTTCTGGACCTTTTAGATCATTTTGTAAAAGCTCTTCAAAAGTAATTGAGATTCCACCTGAATTCAATTCCTTGTTCGGAAGTTGATCATCAGTGGCGATTGGATTGTCATTGACTTCCTTCACGATAATACTTGCTTGAATCGCATCGCTTAATTTTCTCCCATCATCGCTTGGAGCTGCCTGGATTAAAAAGCCAAATCCTGTTGTGCCATACTGATCTTCTGCAGGCTGGAACTTTAGCCCGGCCTGACCTTCCGATACTGTTATAAAATCACCATTAACAATTGGAAAAGCCCCATCATTTTTATAAAGGCTGCCACCCGTAATCCCCGTAATTTTATAATGGGTTGTTGTGGCTCCATCAGCATTTGCTGGTGTAATAACTAATCCGTCCGAACTTTTTTCATCCTCATTTGTTACAGCATCTGTCACGGTCGGCTGATCAGCCCTTGGTTTGATCGGAATTAAAGCCATGCTTTCATCTGTTTTCGGGTCTGGTGCACCATTTGTTGTGCCATCATCCATAATCGTATAGTTAAATCTCGCCGTTCCACGATAATTCGGGTTTGGTGTAAATACGATATGGTTGCCGTCAAGACGCACTGTTCCTCCTTCAACGCTCTGGACATTCGTTATCATTAATGTTTGTCCGCTTTCATTATCCGGTCCCGCCCAATCATTGGACAATAAATCTGTTAAAGGTATATTGAAGCTTGACGAATTTTCATCTATAGAAGGTAAGGAATCACTATTAGCATTTGGTTCATCATTTACTTCTGTTACAGCAATTCTGCCTGAAGTAAAATCACTCAATCCTAAACCTGTCACATCCAATGACGCTTGAACTTTAAATGCATAAGTATCGCCTGCCATCGAATTTGTATCAGCATATGGAAGGAACTTCAATCCCGATTGCCCTTCTGCTTTTGTGATGAAATACCCGTTCTCAATTGTTGATACGCCATCATTTTTATAAAGAACACCGCCAGTAATATCGCTTATTTTATAGTGTGTTACATCATCGGCATCTTCTGCATGCGGCGTGATTACCAAACCATTTTCGCTAATAGTGTCTTCCTTAGTAACTGTCGATGTTATAGTCGGAGCACTCGCGGTTTTAGGGTTTGTTGTAAATGTTAAAATTGTTTCTTCATTAGTAGGTTCACCTTTTATAATATTCGCAATATAACGGACTTTCACCGTCTTGTCCCCGCTTAGATCAGGCAGGTTTGCTAAATTAAAGGTTGTCCATGCGCCTCCGTTGATTTGAAACTCCATGGAAGGATTAATACCTATAATTGAGTTATTGGCATCATTCGCTGAAACAGTTGGCGGAGGTAATAATCGATAAACGGTAACACTATATGTTTTCGTTGTTAATCGATCTTCCGCTGTCACAATGATGTCGATCGTATTTTTGCCATCATTAAGATAAAATGGCTGAAGTTCTATCTCTGGCTGATCATTTATTCTTAACTGCGCTGTTGCTTTACTATCATCAAAAGTAGGTATAACCGTCATACCATTCATCATGGAAGGTACAATCGCTGTATAATTTACTGTATCTTTATTGAAAGCCGTATTTAACGGACCAGATGAAATCGTTAAATTACTTAAATCCGCGTTATTGCTTTTCAAATTTTGTGTTACTATTTGCTGCATCGTATACACGCTCTTATTCCCCGCCGCATCTTTGACAAGGACGTTGAAATAGTAAGTTGTATTCGGCGTAAGACCCGTCACAGCAAACGTATTCAAGTCTTTCATGAATCCTTGCCCTAATGCTGTACCGTTTGCTTCGATATTGTTTACAGTATCAATATTATCGCTGCTGGATTGGTAGACTTCGTATTCTAAATCGCCTTGTTGAGTGGCATTGTCTGTTGCTTTTGCCCAGACCAAATTAACCTTTATAGGAGTGACGTCAGATGAGATAATCAATCCATTGTTACCCGGTAACGGTGGCATCATGTCTAGTGGTCGGTTCACTATTACATTCACAGTCTTTGTATCAGTCTGCCCCACCGCATTTATCCATGAATCCCCATCCCATAACTGCTTTTGGAAAACTACTGAAATGTTATAATCTCCCGAAATGCTTGAGGTATATGTTGACGTGTAAACACCATTTGATTCAGTAAAGTTTCCATTCTTATCATTTTCTGATGACGACCAGGAAAGAGGGATATATCGCTCATCATTGATAACAGATCCTGTCGCTGATTGTCTGTCACCTGTTGCTGTTAAAATTATATCTTCTCCTACTATAACTGAGCTGCGATCCGCAATAGCCATATTATTTGCAGCTAAAGCTGGTGTTGCTGGCGTCTGATTTATAATAGGATTATCTACTGCAAAGGAATTGAAACAATACCATAACTCTGGATACTCATTATAATCCGGAGCAGCAGAACTTCTTTTTATAACAACTCTGTCAACATTCTGGAATATACTAGGTTCCAGCTCGGTAGAATTGAATTTGGAAATATATGATGGGTCATCTGCTACGGTAAGCGTAACTTCCCCCGTCTTTACACTGTCCCTATAGCCAACCACTGTAATTTTGGAGCTATCTCCTACTAAACCTAAAGAATTAAAAATATGGAATCCATCAAATTTAAATTCTGAACCATCGATTGTTTTGATAACTAGATGTGTACGTGCTGAGCCATCACCGCCATATTTAGAGGCGTATTGGCTGTTTATTAGAGTTGCCCGTTCCCCTTCATATGCACTGCTTGGATCATTGAATTCAGACTCCTCCCATACATACAGCCCTATATTATCAGTCCGGGTATCCCCTGAATCGGAATCTGTATAATAGATTTCAAAATCTTTTCCGCTAATATCATCTGATCCTTGTTCCCCATCAGTCAATTCAGTACCTAAATCTGTCCAAGTCCCTGGTGTACCTGTTGCCTTAATCACCGCTGGGAGCTCTTTGGAATTCGGGCTTATCGTTGCCTCTTTTGTTGAATACACGCTCTTATTCCCCGCCGCATCTTTGACAAGGACGTTGAAATAGTATGTTGTATTCGGCGAAAGACCTGTAACACCAAACGTATTCATGTCTTTCGTGAATTCCTGCCCTAAAGCTGTACCGTTCGCCTCCACATTGCTTACAGTATCGATATTGCTGCTGCCTGATTGGTAAACTTGATATTCCAGATTTTCCTGGCTCGTAACATTGTCTGTTGCTTTGTCCCAGTTTAATGTAATGCCTGAAGAAGTAACATTAGATATATAAATATTGCTGTTATTTATCGCAGGTGCTATAGAATCATCTAGAAAATCTATTGGTGGATCTAACACAATATTATCTATTATTGCACCTAAAATTGTGTTCGGAGCTGTGTCTGCAACCGTAAATCGAACCATATCCAAATTTGACCATAACGACCCTTTGAAGATAAGTTTGCCTCCCGTAAAATCTCCGGTAGGACCAACATTTCTCATCCACGATAATTCCGAATTTGGACTAGATAAATTATCCAAATAAGTTGTCGCTAATCCATTTGGTGTTTTAAAATCCACCAAAACAGAAACTTTAGCGATTCCATCATCATAACCAGTCACTGTATATTTTTCAGCATTTCGTGAACCATGATCCCACATATCAAGCTCAAGGGATGTCATTTTAAAATTGTTTAGTTGATTTTCGGATTCGAACTGGAAATATGTCCCGGTATTCGTTCCGTACCAGATGGCGTTCAGTGCGTGCCCACTGCCAATTGTGTTGCCTGAATTTCGAATCGTTTCAACAGCTAAAGCTTCATTCAGGGCATCTGTCGAATAAACCATACCATCTATTTTTAGCGGCTGATCTATTTCACTTTCTGTTCCTGCTGGTATTAAATCAAACGTCTGAGTAAAAGGAAGCATTGGGAAAGCCGGCGCTTCTTCATTATTCATTGGCGGATTTACCGATGCATTGGTAATTGTGAAATTTACTAAGTTAAAGCCAATATGTTGTGAATAATTATCATTGGATTTTGTATAAGTAATCCTAAAAGAATTTATTGTTTTACCTATAGCCGGACTATAGTCGATAGGAAAATTCTCAACCATAATATCTTGATTGCTTTCGGTATGAGGGAGAGTGGAAAAGACTTCTTCATCATTAGCATAGCCAGTTACAACTATATCTTTGAAATGGCCACCCTTTAATGAATCATTAAAGTACTCCCCCATATAAAGTTTTTCAAGTTCAAAACTGCCTAACATAGAATTAGCCTTTATATCCATATATACCGTTTCTTCATTATTGATAGTAGTGCTATTTATAAAAGCGCCAAATTCGTCTGCTTCTATAGGCGTCTTAGAAGAAGTAATAGTAAAAAATCCATCTGGACTAGTATGAATGCCATCTATTATTTTATAGTCTCTGAAATCCTGAACCCCATCCGGGAGACTGGCTGCAAAAACATTTTTTTCTGTTGGAAATCCTATGAAACTATTGCTTACTATTAAAATGGATACTAAAAACATGCTAATCATTTTACTTAAATATTTATTCCTCATATAAAATCATCTCCTTTCAATTATGTAAGTAAACCTTCCTTGAACTTGTTTACTCTTAACCCGTCAAAATCAAAATACAATATTAAATCTGAAATCTTAGCTACAAAAAATCTTACCGATTATATAATTTTCTTGTCCTTCATTAAATTGATAAACACTTAAATGAATTTTTTTAATATGCTGCCATGCGCCAACCTAATATTACAGGATTAATCCCCTCCATACTCCTTACCCATGCACTGCCAAACTAAGTTCACTTCCGCCTTGGAGATCACTATTAATATGGGCAAACTGAAATTGAATCGCTTCAATGCCATTTCTATATTTCCATGAAGAAGCTACTTTTGCGTTCACCAATCTGTAGTTGTCATTATGTATCGTTGCGATATTTTCATGTTTTACGTTATTTGGATTGCCGATTATATCGCTGCTTTCATTGTTGGCATAATGAAATTGAATAATCGACAATTTCCCTTCCGAGATGTCTGTCGTTATTCCACTAATATAAGAGTTGTCAGGAACATGCACTAAATGAAGCCTGCAATTTTCCTTCGTACCGTGTAGACTTCCCTCTTTTACGGTCCCATTCTCGGCAAACATAAATTTCAAGCCCAAAATCGTATCATTGATGTAAACATAGACTTGTTTGATACACCCTGATAAATCTTTAGTTGCAACTATTTTTCCTGATACAAGACTACCGCCGGAAATATGATATCCTCCCTTTCTTCGCTCATTATTGAATATTGATTTATCTGAAATTAAATTCCACAACTATAGACTTAATACCTAGACAAAACTATAATTTAATTATGAAAGAGAGTGTATAATGTTTCAAATAGAACTTTCTTACAAGATTCTTACAAGGTTCGACATAAAAACAGCACTTAGTTCTTATTGATACACGGGGGTGTGGAGTTGAAAAAAAAGAAGGTTTTGCTCCTTTTAGTTAGTTTGGTGATTCTATTCGCACTTACTTTATTTTTCTTGCAAAATGATCAGCCCTCTTTTGCTTCACAGGGAACGCTTGACCTCAGCAAGACACCTTTTCACGATGATAAAATGATTGCGCTTGATGGGAAATGGGAATTTTATGAAGGCGAGTTATATGAACCGAACGCATTTACCGATCGGATTAAGGAAAATGCAAAATTAATCCAAGTCCCCGGCAATTGGGCGAATAATGAAGAAAGAAAAGGTGTGGGCACATATAGACTTGTCATAAAAAACGTGCCTGCCGGGAAGATACTCGGCATCAAGAAGCAGAACATCCGCAGTGCGAGCAATATTTTCATTAATGGGGAACTTGTTAGCGAAGAAGGTACTGTCACAAAGAGCGAGGCAGATTATAAGGAAGGAAATTACCCTAAATTGATTTTCTTTCAAACAGATACAAATCAGATTGAAATCATCATACAGGTTTCCGATTTTTCATTTAACAGCGCAGGAATTTCAAATTCGATCTATTTCGGTGAACAGGAAGTTTTAGTTACTGAAAGCTTTAAAAAAGTGCTATATGAATTGGCGATTATCACGATTTTGCTGACGATCGGATTATTATATATTCTTTTATATCTTTTTGTGGAAAAGTATCGCAGAAAAGAATTCTTCATCCTTGCCTTCGCTTTATCATGCATCTTTTTTGCATTCATAAATTTATGTTTAAGCGAACGAACGATTCTTTATCTCCTGCCAAATCTATCTTTCGAAGCAATGTTTAAAATCAAGGACACCTCCATCTTTCTTGCAACAATCTCTTTGATTCTAATTGTGTCGCAAATTGATAAAAGACTGCTGGCGCCTTGGCTGAGAAATTCATTGATTTTTATTTATTCCCTTTATGTTCCCGTCATTTTATTGACATCGTTGAATTTTTACCATATGTTCGCACCTGTCTTTGTTTTTTTGAATTGCTTTACTTACTTATACATTATGATAAAAGTCGCTTATTTTTATATAAAAAAGAAAAATGCCGCAAATGATTACCATCACACGATTATCATGTTTAGTATACTGAATATTAATATTTATAATATTAACTTGCTCCTATACAGTTTTGGCGTCACTGCAAAATTGGAGCTCGGCTTTTTGAACATTCTGATTTACGCTATTACGCTTGCGATTTACTTAACGATTCGGGTCAATCAATCCTATAAAACGAACGACTTTTTAACACATGAATTGGATGTGACCGAACAGGCGTATTTAGTAGCGCAAATCAAGCCGCACTTTTTCTTCAATACTTTAACGAGTGTGATGTCTCTATGTTATACGGACGGAAAAAAAGCGGCTCAATTATTGGGGCATTTCAGCAATTTTCTAAGACAATCTTTCGAGTTTAATTCCCGGGACATTTTCGTAACGGTCGATAAAGAATTGAATTTGCTAACTTCTTATATTGCTATAGAAAAAGAGCGATTCGGGGAAAAATTGTGTATTGATTATGATATTGACCCACATGCATTGGCGGAATCGATTCCTTCACTTTCCATCCAGCCGTTAGTGGAAAATGCGATAAACCATGGCATTTATCCGAAAGAAGATGGCGGCGTCATTAAAATTTCCATCAGTAAGGAACAATCAAAACTAGTAGTTAGCGTATTTGATACGGGTGTTGGAATACCAGCTGGGCGGATTTCCGATTTAATGGATGCGGCAAAGCAAAGAAAACGCGGTATCGGCATCCCCAATATTAATAAGCGATTGGCAAAATATTATGAAACACAATTAATTATCGAGAGCGAGCAAAATTTATGGACAAAGGTTACATTTGAAATACCAATCAACTAGAAAGGGGTTGTTTTTATGCTTAAAGCAGTCATTGTTGATGATGAAATACTGGTCGCCAATTTTCTAAAAATGCAATTGGAGCATACTGGCTTGGCTTGTGTAGTCGGCCAATATCAAAAACCGTCCGCCGCACTTGCCGAAATCCCGGATTTAAAGCCGGATGTTGTTTTTTTGGATATTGAAATGCCTGGAATGAATGGAATCGAGCTTGCCACAAAGCTCCTCAATGGAGGTACGAATATAGAAATCATTTTCGTCACGGCATACAATCAATATGCAGTTGATGCATTCAGGCTGAATGCGGTACATTATCTTTTGAAACCGACTGATGAAGATGATATTCTTGTCGCGCTGGAACGTGTCATGAAAAAGAGAAAAGCCCATTCGAATGTTATACTCAATAATAGCTTAAAAATCGAGCTTTTCGGTCATATTAAAGTTTTTCACGAAAATCAGGAAGTGCGGTTAAAATGGCCGACAGTAAAAGTAGAGGAATTATTCGCCCTCTTGCTTATATACCGTAAGCATGGGATAGAAAAATGGCAGCTTACAGAAAAGCTATGGCCTAAAATCGAATTGAAGAAGGCTGAACAAAATCTTTATACTTCCATTTACCGACTTAAGAAAATTTTGGCGGAAAGCGGTCTGCAAATTCAAATCGAAAATGCAAAGGGTAAATATTCCCTTAACTTGCCGAACTGCACCATCGATATAGAAGATCAACCGCAATTCAACAAAGCTTCATTATTCGGGGAGGATAAACGATATCCATGGGTAGAGGATTTGGTGGATAGTTGATTTTCCTTGGGAATGTTTTTTCTTTTATTAAGGCTTTTGGAATTAGAAGTTTCGGATATTTATATAAATTTTGAAGGACTGGTCAATTTGGACAGTCCTTTATTTAATTTTACCTAACGGATCATTGCGTCCGATTATACTTGCAGCATCTTTTGCATAGGCTCTTATCTACATGCAATCCGCTTTTCCCGTCAATGACTTTCTTTGGAAGCGCCTCCTTATAAACCACTGGCAAAAGCCGACATCAATTCCCCCCATCTTTCTATTAATAATTTGCGCGATAATTTACTTTATTTTATTAAATGGCAATTATACGATAAAATCGAAAAGGTAGGTTGTCATACATCTATACTATGTATTAAAAGTAAAGGATTGATAGGATGAAAAAGAAATGGACTTTTGCGATAAGTCTTTTAGTCGCTGGCATACTTTCCGCGTGCTCATCGGATTCAGACGAAGAAACAAAGGAGCGTGTGAAAATCGGGGTCATGCTTTCCGATGCGGGGCTCGGGGACCAGTCGTTTTCGGATATCGCTTTTGAGGGGCTTGAAACGGCGCGCGATGAGCTGGATATAACTTTTGATTACCGTGAACTGGAGGAAACAGGTACATATAAGCAAGGCATAGAGGAGCTTCTTGAGGAAGGGCAGGATTTAGTCATTGGCATCGGGTTTACGGTGCTGGAAGATATGGAAGCAGTAGCCGCTGCACATCCTGACCAGCAGTTTTTATTAATCGATGCAGTTTCCGCCTTGCCGAATATTCATACAATTACCTTTAAAGAGGATGAAGGCTCGTTTCTGATCGGGGCATTGGCTGCGATGAAATCAACAAGCGGTATTGTCGGATTTATCGGCGGTGTCGATAATCCGGTCATCCAGCGCTTTGAGCAAGGTTTTAAAGCAGGCGTTAAACATATGAATCCCGATGCGCAGATTTTATCCGTGTATGCGGGAAATTTCGGCGATGATAAGCTTGGGGCTTCCATTTCCCGGGATATGATCGCACAAGGGGCTGACTTTTTATATCCGGCTGCCGGCTTTGCTGGAGTTGGCGCCATTTTAGCAGCGCAAGAAGCAGGTGTGTATGCATTCGGCGTAGACAGCGACCAGTTTTTCCTAGCTGAAGATACGATTGTCTCTTCCATGCAAAAACGCGTAGATACAGCTGTATATCAAGCGATTGAAGAAATCGCCGTATCCGGGTCGCTCGCAGAAAAAGATAAAATACTTGGCATCAAGGAAAATGGCGTCGGTCTTGCGCCAATACGTGTCATTAAATTGACGGCACAGGAACAAAAACAACTTGAAAAATTACAGCAGGAGCTTGCAGAGGGGCAACTGACGATTAAGTAGGAGAAAGGATGGTCAAACAATGAAGCTAAAACAAAAGATATTAATGCTGGCCCTCATTCCGCTGCTGCTGGCTGTCTGTATTATCGGCTATAACATCGGTCAACTAATGAGCCTGAATGCTTCGACGGAAGAAGTCGTGGAATCTCTAGTCAAGGTGGAGGAATTAAACAGCTCCGTGCAAAGTCTTCAAAAATCATTGAGCGTTTATTCCGTGAATGTGTCAGAAAACAATAAGCAAAATATTGAAACAGATTTAGCTAATATAAAGACAGTTTACGAAATTTTGCACAACACTTTTACAACAGATTGGCAGCACATCATTGGTAAACGTTTTGAGCAGAAGTTCGCAAATATTTCCGAGGTGACGGAAGCCTCGCTGCAGGACAGAAATATTGCAGAAATCAAGCGGCAATCACAGCGCACACGCGGGATTGTCAATGATGTAATCGAGCTGAAACGCGATGTCGGCGCAAACTATGCGGCGATGCAGCGAGAACTCGACAGTAAAATCAATGCCATTACGTGGATTTCAGTCATATTGGCGGTTGTGCTGTTAACAGGCAGTATTGTGGCTGCACTTTATTTTACGAACAGAATTGTCGGACGGATTGCCCGGTTGACGGCAGGTGCCAAAGAAATTGCTGCCGGGAATTTGAATGTGCAGTTTGAAGACAAGGAATCGGACGATGAAGTCGGTGAACTGCAAGCTTCATTCCGTCAGATGACCGGCAATTTAAAGGATATTATTTCGCATGTGTCGGACAGTTCGGACCAGGTCGCGGCATCTGCAGAGGAGCTGATGGCCAGTGCCGATGAAACAATGGTCGGCACAGAACTGATTTCAACGTCAATCCAGCATGTGTCGGACGCAGCGGACAACCAAAGAAGCATGTCGCGCTCTTCAGCCGCCTTTGCCCAGAAAGTATTGGGCGAGGCAAAGGAAATCGCGAGTCAAGCCGATCAGGCAACCGCACTATCCCATTCCACAAGCGAGAAAATCGAAAAAGGCTCAGTCTATGTGGAAAACACTGTCTCGCAAATGAATTTAATTCAGTCGACAGTGGAGGCAACTGCTGATTCATTAACATTGCTGACAAGCCGCACGAAGGAAATCGTGAATATTTTGCAGCTTGTGCAGGATATTTCCGACCAGACAAATTTGCTTGCCCTTAATGCAGCGATTGAAGCGGCGCGTGCGGGAGAAGCAGGCAAAGGTTTTGCGGTTGTCGCGGATGAGGTGAAAAAGCTGTCCGAGCAGACAAAACAGTCCGTATCCGACATTTCACGCATCGCAGCGGAAATTGAAACAGATACGACTAAAACCGTTTCATCCATCCAGCAAGTGAAGAGCCGCGTAAATGCCGGTATCACGATTTCTTATAATACAAAGGCGACATTCAATGAAATCCTGGCGATCATCGGCCAAGTGCAAAAGCAGGTAGATCAGATTTCAGCCGTATCCGATAGTATCCATACGAAAATGGAATCTGTTTCGGAGCAGTCACTGCAAATAGCAAAAGTTTCCGAGACAACAGCCGATAATGCCGTATCTGTGGCATCTGCCTCGGAGGAGCAACTCGCATCCATGACAGAAGTGAACGCGGCTGCAGGGTCCCTCGCCCATCTTGCGGAAGAGCTGCAGCGCATTGTTTCTAAGTTCAGCACGGAATGATTGGATTCAATCAAGAAAAAACGGATTTATAGAAAAAAAGCGATGGAAGAAACGTAAATTCGTTCATTCCATCGCTTTCGTTCGTTTAATTGCCGTTTTATTAAGTGAACAGTGAGGGTTTCCCGTATGGGGGATGAAAAGTGCCCGCTCTTCCCCCATTGGGAACCCAGTTGGGCGCCCTATCTGATGAATAGACGGGGAAATTCCGCCTAATTAGAAAATAAAGCAAAAAATAGCCGAAATTGACGGAAAAACTCCGCCTATCTACTTGAAAAGTCCGTTAAATAGCGTTTTCTCTTCACTTAACCGGAAAATCTCCGCTTATTTTCTTCCGCTACTATAAGGCTGGGAACCCAACCCCTATAGCGAACAATGCAAATAGGCTAGCCGAAAGTTCAAGGCATCCGCGAAAAATAATATCCATTTAGTTACAAGACGACCAAATCAGGGGGTATACCGCTCTGCTCCAGCTGCACGAGAAAATCATCGCGCTCTCCATCAAAATGTTTCGAACCGCCAATCTCATCCTGCCGCTCAATCTTTTCAATCGCTTCGCCTTTTTTCAAAAAATAGGCAGCAATGAATGCTTCATGCATTGAAAACCCTCCTTTGCTTCGCTTTAGCTAGTAGAATCGTAACATATGTTTTAAGTATTTTGGGCGAAAACAAAACCGCCGAACCTTTGAACCGCCTATATTTGCCCATGATTCGAATTGCTCTTAAATATGTATGCAAAATATAAGACCTGCACTGTTTTCAAGTGCAAGTCTCGCATCCGGGAATTTTCAATTATTTCGTACTCGTGAATCCACCATCAATACGGATGACTTCACCGTTAATATACTCTGCTTTTGATGTTAAAAGGAATGTGACAAGCTCGGCCACCTCCTCTGGTGTCCCTAAGCGTTTTTGCGGAATTCCGCCAGTAGCGTTTTCCTTCATTTTCGGGTTTGCCTCATAAAAGGCTTTTACCATCGGTGTCTCAGTTGGCCCCGGAGCGATCGCATTTACACGCAAGCCATCCTTTGCATATTCCGCCACCATACTTCTTGTTAAGCCTACGATGCCGTGTTTCGTTGCCGAGTATGTCACAACAGAGTCTTGCCCGATAACGCCGGCACTTGATGCTGTATTAACGATTGAACCGCCGCCGTTTTTCAGCATAGCTTCCGCCACATAGCGGACCCCATACAGCGCACCAAGAAGGTTAATGCCGACAATTTGATCGATTTCCTCGATTGTTGTATCCAAATAGAATTTGCCGCTTCCCGAAATCCCGGCATTATTGAAGAAATAGTCAATTGAGCCGTATATTCCCAACGTTTTATCGACATAATTTTTTACTTCCTCCGCCTTCGAAACATCCGCTTTGATGAAAATTGCATCAACGCCATGCGCTTTTACTTTTTCGACTGTTTCGTTGCCGCCTTTTTCACTTACATCCACTACGGCAATATTAATGCCTTCCTGTGCCATGCGGATAGCTGTCGCTTGACCTAATCCGCTTCCTCCGCCTGTAATGATAGCCGCTTTTGCCATGTTCATAGCCTCCTGAAAAAATGATTTCCGAAATGGGCATATACTGTATTCAATATAAACAAAACTTTCCTGCCATAATTATATTGTTTTACCCATTCCGTATGAAAATAAACACTTAAATGAGCGCTTTGAATTTTTTTTTGCTTCCCTACGTTCGCCGTTCACCAGAGCATTCTCCCATTATTCTTTAAAAGATATGCGCTTCTGCTACCCTCGCATATCCCGAAAACCCGCTTTCTAGTTATAATTCACTAATCAAAATCCGTCGGTAAGGACTCTCCATCTTCTTTCGAAAATCCCGCTTTAAATTGGATACGACCTTTTCCTCACACTCCAGAGAAAAACTAAACCCATCAACTCATTTTGCGGTTGAATTATACAAATATTAGAAAATGTCCTCTATACTATTACAAGAAAACGGAAGTCTGTCGCATTACGATGGAATTTATGAGGAGGCTGCAATATGCAAGATCTATATTCTTCAAGCTTAGTCGAAAATGATGCCGGTGCAACAAAAAGCTATAATATCGGCGGTCTTTTTCTTGTAGCATTTTTTGGAGGCATTATCGGCGTTTCTGTGCTCGGTATACAAAATGCGAAATGGCTGCGGCTGGACAAAAAATATATTCAAGGCTTAATCGCGGTCAGCACCGTGCTCTTTATTTTGAAAGTGATCGTTGTTTATGCAATTGCCCAGCAAGCGATTGCCATCAGCCTATCCAATATGGACAATATCGCCAAATTATTCGGGGTGCTCTGTTATATCATTTATTTTTTAGCCATGAAAAAACCGTTTAAAGAGCATCTCGCTGTTGGCGGAGGCACGGAAGTTTTATATAAAAAAGGGATTGTGTGGGTGTTAATTTCCGGTGTCATCGAGAGTATGCTCATCATGCTTTCAAAATTAATTTAACTAATCGAATGTAGGTGTTTAAATTGATCGAACAACAACCTCTGTCCATTGAAATGATTGAACATTATTATGAAATAGATCGTTTTCAGCAGGTCGTCGATTCCATAAAGGACATTTTGCATGAGCATCTTGAAAATGGGCGCCTTTGGTATATGCTTGGCTTCAGCAATTATCAATTGAATTTTTATGAGGATGCTGAAGAACAGCTGCTCGAGGCGATGCGATTAGGCTATGCCCGTGAACATACGCTCTATATTTTAGGACATATTTATATGGAAACGGAGAAGTTCCAGAAATCGGAGGAAGCTTTTTTAGAGGCGCTTCGCATTGATCCCAATCATGCGCAAGTCCATGCGAGCTATGCGTATTTAATGAAAAAGCTCGGCCATAGGAAAAAATCGCAGCAGCTCATTCAAAGGGCGATGGAATTGGATCCTGAAAATGCCCATGTCCTCCGCTACTATTTCCGCCTTGAGGCAATAACGGATAAAAAACAGCAGCAAATGCAGGCATTAGAACATTATATGAATTCGGGCGATAGCGAATTATCCAAGCTGATTCAACTTGGGCTGCATGCATCCCTTCAAAACAAGGAGAAGGAAGCGAGGGAATATTACCGCCAAGCCTTCCTTTTGAAACCTGATGATCCGCAACTGCTGGCGGTATTGGAGGAAATGGATGTACATAACCATCCCCTGTTGGCGCCGCTTCGTTTAATGGACCGCATAGGAGGACCATTCGTCGTCTGGGGACTCGGTATCGGCATCTTTATTCTTCTCCTCTTTAGCGGGTTGAATTATTTAAGCACAGCTTGGATCATACTATATTTCCTTTTTACTTCCTATACATGGTTGGCTATGCCATTAGTTAAAATCCTAAGGAAAAAAAGCAGGTGAATGAAATGGATAAAATAAAATGGTTACAGGAAATGGTTGCACAAAGTCCGGCCGATCCGCAGGCGAATTATTGGCTCGGAAAGGAGCTTGCCGAAAACGGCCGCTATCATGAAGCGATTTCTTCAATATCAACGGCCATTTCCAATTGTGCAGAAGATCGTTTAAGGAACGATATGGTCAATGAACTGGTGAAAATAAGTTCCCATTTGAAGCAAGAGGAAAATACATCGCCGTCCTTGCCCGATGTTCCAATGGATGGAGAGGTCAATTTTCCCCAATCCTCCATTAACAAAACAAAGCCGTTTCAGCCGATGCTGAAGGTGATTGACGGCAATGCGGCGCCGACTAATGCAAAGCAAGAAACCGATGATGTAACATTTGCGGATGTCGCAGGCTTGGAAGATTTGAAAAAGACCATTCACTTACGCATTATTAGTCCCTTTTTCAACAAAGGGTTGTTTGCCAAGTTCCGGAAAAAGATCGGTGGCGGCATTCTGTTCTACGGACCCCCCGGATGCGGGAAAACGTTCATCGCACGGGCAACTGCCGGTGAGTGCAATGCCCACTTTTACCCAGTAAGAATAACCGATATACTGGATCCATACATCGGTGTAAGCGAACGGAATTTGAAGGATATTTTTGATAAAGCGCGTTTTCAGAAACCGAGCATCCTCTTTTTTGATGAGGTTGATACGATTGGATTCAGCCGCTCCAAATCCTCTTCAAACACACGCGGGCTCATCGACACTTTCTTGACGGAGATGGAAGGGATCGATTCGAGTACAGATGAAATACTTGTCATGGCGGCGACGAACACGCCTTGGGATGTCGATAATGCCTTGAAGCGCCCCGGCCGTTTCGATCGATTGATTTTTGTGGCGCCGCCGGATGAGGAAGCAAGGGAACAAATTTTCAAGCTGAAAGTCAAAGGTAGATTCGCAGAAAATATCGATACACAGCTCCTCGCCTCCAAAACCGAATTTTTTTCCGGCGCTGATATTGAAAACGTCGTGGAGCTGGCTTCAGAGCATTTAATTGAGGAGATTTTAACAAAAGGGACTGAACGCCCTTTAACGACCGAAGATTTTCTTCAAGCACTCGAAAATGTCCAGCCTTCCACATTGGATTGGCTGCGCACAGTGAAAAACTATGTCAAATACTCAAACCACGGCGGCCTCTACAACGATGTCGAAAAATACTTAAGTAAACATAGCCGCCGAATTTGAAGATTAAACCAATCGCCCTAAAAGTAGAGTGATTAGAAGAGAACCTGCCATCCATATTAGAGATGGCAGGTTCTCTTAAATATTTAAATGAATTGTCGGCCCATCATAGTTGCAAAATGCATGACTTGCCGATTGGATGCCCACTAAGTAAACTAATCCCCCTGACCCCATGAGTTGAATTTCCCCTTTTCGATTTCAACGTTCGTTTAAAAAAATTCCAGCACAAGCCTTACCAATTCTTACTTGTAGCGTCATTTATGCGGAAAATAATTTGCCTTTTATTCATTTTGCGATTCAATTTGCAGTCCATCGATCGTTTCCATTAAACAAGTTTTAAAATGGCCTAAAAAATTATAATTTCCAGCCATTTTTATGGCATGCCTCCACTGATTTATGATTCAATAAAATAGAACAAACGTTTCGAGATCGTGAGGTGAAATGATGAAAATCGAACGTGTGCACATTAGAATTTTTATTACATGCTCAATTGTCAGCTTTGCAAACTGTGAAGCATTATTGGCAAGCTATCCGAAAGAGGCAATTGAAGAATTGGAAAAACACGGCTATATTGCGCGTTCGCGTTATGGCCATTATTATAATACAAAGCTTGCCGCCCAGTATTTAAGAGACTTGATGGCGGGTTATAGTCCGCGCCTGAAAGTGACGGATATGGCTCAAATGCTCGAGAAGGCCGACGAATATGTTGTAGTCGATATTGAAACAACAGGCGGCTCTGCTGCTCGGGGCGATAAAATCGTTGAAATCGCCGCATTGAAAGTACGCCATGGGGAAACGATTGATCTTTTTCATCGTTTTGTCAATCCCGAAAAGCCGATCAAAAATTCGCATATTCACGGAATCACAAACGAGCGGGTGAAAGATGAACAGAAGATTGCCACGGTCATTCACGACTTTAAGGCATTTTTAGGTGATTTGCCGATCGTGAGCCATCACATCGGTTTTGATTGGTACAATTTTTTGGCGCTTGAGCTATTCAGAAATGGCATACGTCCCACAAACAAAGCCGCATGCACA